>JBCAXC010000158.1:0-5810 GCA_038534255.1 Pseudomonadota bacterium | reverse complement strand
CCAGGCCCTTGCCACCGGGATTGGAACGCTCAAAGGCGCGTTTGGTCTGCAAGGCAGCGAACGTGATACCACCGGTTTCGGTGTCGCCGAGCCGGTCGATGGACTGTTGGATCCGGCAAAGACCCGCTCCTTGGCGGGTTTTGTTTTCGAGGAACTGCAGGTCTCGCCCAAACTGCGATTGCAGGCAGCTGGACGCATCGAGCGCACTACCGTGGACGGACGCGGCCTCTCGGACTTCAGCGACGTCAACAACCCGGTCGTCTTCGAGGGCGAACGCGCCTTCACGCCGGTCAGCGGCAGTGTCGGTGCGCTCTATAACTTCCCCTTGGGCGTGACGGTGAGCCTCACGTTTCAGCATACGGAGCGCGCGCCCGAAGCACAGGAATTGTTCTCCAAAGGCGTGCACGAAGCGACGGAGACGTTCGAGATCGGCAACCCGTTCCTGAACAAGGAAAAAGCCAACTCGATCGAAGTCGGACTGAAGAAAACAGACGGTCAGTTCCGCTTTGACAGCGCCCTGTTCTACACCCGCTTCGACGGCTTTATCTTCAAGCAGCTCACCGGTGTCGGTTGCGGCGAAACGCTTGCCGATTGCGGCGTCGAAGACGAACTCGATCAGGTGGTGTTTCAACAGCGCAAGGCGACCTTCCACGGCCTCGAACTCGCAGCGGAACTCGACGTCGCACCGGTCTGGAATGGCCTTTGGGGCATCGACGGACAGTACGACTATGTCCGCGCACGTTTCGAGGGCGACAACGTTCCGCGCATTCCGCCGCACCGTCTTGGCGGTGGCATCTACTATCGCGATGCCAACGTGTTCGCGCGTGTCGGTGTGCTCCATGCATTCGATCAGGACGACGTGAATGCGGCGTCAGACGAGGCCGAGACACCGGGTTACACCCTCATCAATGCCGAGCTGTCCTATACGGATACAATCTCAGGCGGGCCGCTCGGAAGCGATACGCAGTTCACGTTTGGCGTGCGCGGTGAAAATCTCGGCAACGACGAGGTGCTCAATCACGCCTCTTTCAAACGCCGCGACGAGGTTTTGCTGCCGGGTGCAAGCGTGAAGGTGTTCGGGAAGATCAAACTGAACTGAGGGCGCACCTTCATCCGCTCTGCCGCATCATCGGCTTGCGTTGGTGCGACTTGTCGATCTACGGGGTATTCATCACGCGAAAGCGAAGGAGTGCGCGTGACTGAAACCTCAGCGCCTCCAAGCGTGCAGCTCGATCATCCGTGGCTTGCACTGGATCTCGGGCAACCGATGCAGGTCCTGAGTTGGGCGATCAACCGGCCCGGCTTTGTCACGACCCGTCGCATCGTGTGGCGCGAGGTCCGCAATGCGGACTTGCCGAAAGAGCTCGACGTTCACGCATGGCTGAGCGGCGAGCTCTCACGGCACAACCAGACAGACAGCGTCGCCTTTCTGACGTCGCGCAACATCGAACGCTTTCATGTCTCCGAGACGCACGTTGGTGCGGTGACGGCCTTCGTGGTGGCAACGGTCGGACTTTCGAATGCAGAGCGCGTCGGTCGCCGTCGGCTTTTACCTCCATCCGAATATGGGACCATTAATGTCGCTGCGGCGCTCAACACGGGCCTTAGTCAAACTGGCTTGATCGAGGCTTCAAGTATCGCGGTCGAGGCGCGGACGGCAGCCGTCATTGAGGCCGACATCCAGATATCCGCCGGACGTGCGACCGGAACTGGAACCGATTGTGTCGCGATCGCTGCGCCTGCAGGCCGCGTCGACTACGCCGGGCTTCACACGGACGTCGGGGAGGCGCTCGGACGAGCCGTCTACGAGGCGGTTCAAGCAGGCGTGACGGAGTGGACGTGTGAGCATCACGCCACGCGGCGACAGTGAAGGCAGCGTCTGCATTGAAAGATGTTGACCGACGGCCTGCCTCTCACTCACAGTGCTGGTGCTCAGGTTCCAAACGCTTGCAAAGCGGATGGATAATAGGGAACACGGTGCGGATGCGGCGAAGGCCGGAACCAAGACCGTGGCTGCCCCCGCAACTGTGAGCGGTGAGTTTGCTTCGCCTCAAACCACTGACGTCGTCGGAGTGACGTCGGGAAGGTGCGAAACAAGCGCTCGAACCGCAAGCCAGGAGACCTGCCGGAGCATGGTCGTTCTTCCCTCGTGCGGTGGGCATGTCGGAGGCGGAAACGCTGCAGCGGCCGACGTGCAACCCTTGGTGGGGGCATTCAGGCAGGCCGCGCGTTTCAGCTCCATCCTGAACGCGCTGTCGATAGCAGGTTAATGCCGGGAGAGTGACGCAGGGCGCTCCCCGGATGATCTATTGCTGCAGCTTGTGCGCTCCCCGAACGTTCTGTCGGGAGACGACGAGTACATGTATTGCGTATCAAAACGTGGCGGGCGTCTTGCCCAGATCACGACCGGCTTGCTGGCGGCAACGGCGCTGATCGCCGGTTACGAGCAGCCCCAAGCCCAGACCGCACTTGAAGGGATTGTCATCGAGGGAGCAACGCTCTCCGGCGATCCGGTCAACCCATCCACCGTCGGAAGCAGTGTTTCTGTCGTTACCAGTGCCGACCTGGAGCGACGCCAGATCCGTAATGCCGCTGATGCGTTGCGGACGGTGCCAGGCGTCATAGTCGGGCGCACCGGCTCGGTTGGTGGCGTCACGCAGGTCCGCATCCGCGGTGGCGAAGGCAATCAGGTGAAGGTCGTCATCGACGGCGTCGACGTACGTAGCCTAGAGGGCGGTGAGTTTGATTTCTCAACGCTGCTCGCAACCGACATCGAGCGTATCGAGGTCATCCGTGGGCCTCAGTCAGGAATCTACGGCGCAAACGCACTTACGGGCGTTATCAATATCGTCACAAAAAAGGGCGGCGTGCCTCGGGTCGGCGCGACGGCCGAGGGCGGATCGTTCGGCTCCTCCTACTTCGCCGCCAATGCATCTGCAGGGACCGAGCAGGCGCACCTCAGCCTGAGCGCAGCGCACAAGAAGACCGACGGTTTCAACGTCTCACGCACCGGCCCGGAGCGCGACGGATCGGAACAAAAAACGTTCTTCGCACGCGGCGGAGCCTCCTTAACGGACGATATCCGCATTGGAGCCATGGGACGTTATCAGACCAACTTCACCGAGTCTGATCGCGGTGCGCCCGTGGACACACTTGGCGCAACCGACGCGCGCGAACAGATGTTCGGGAGCGTGTTTGCTGAAGTCGATACGTTCCAGAAAGCCTGGACGCATCGCCTGTTCGCAGATCACCTCGATGACGACTTTACCAGCATAACGGCCGGGTCGATTTTCTCTCCGTTCACGTCGTTCGGTGAGCGCACCCGGTACGGCTATCTCTCGACCCTAACGTTCGCAACAAACGCCGGGCTCGCGGCGGAACACAAAATCGTCGGGCTGGCTGAGCGCATCCGAGAACAGTCTGAACTCAGTTCCCAGACGCGGACCGCGGAACGCGCGCAGGATGCATTCGCCCTGGAGTATCGGGGGGGCTTCGCTGACCGCTTCTTCCTGACAGCCAACGTTCGTCACGACGACAAGGACGCATTCGACGACGCGACGACATATCGGTTGTCTGCCGCCTATCTGCTTCCCGAGACGGGTACGCGGGTTCACGCCAGCTATGGCAAGGGGATCACAGATCCAACCTTCTTCGAGCTGTTTGGTCGGACAACGGACTTTGCAGGAAACCCTGACCTGCAGCCCGAAGAGGCCATCGGTTGGGACATCGGCGTCGAACAGAAACTGCTGAACGATCGTCTGATCTTCGATGTCACGTACTTCCAGTCTGACCTAACGAAACAGATCTCGGGTTTTTCCTTTGGCGGCTTCACGTCCGTTCAAAACAATCCGGGAACGAGCGAACGGCGCGGTGTCGAAGTTACGGCTTCGGCTCAACTCACACCTGATTTGCTGGTGTCGGGAGCCTACACCTACACGGACGCGAAGACTGCTGCGGGCGTGGGCGAGGTGCGGCGTCCCCAGCACTCGGGAAGCCTGAGCGTCACCTATTCGTTTGATGATGGTCGCGGGAAGGTCAGCGCCGACGCCATCTACAATGGTGAGATGACAGACAATTGCTTCAGCCCACTCTGCGGTTTTTCTCCCGTGCCGGTGGCCCTCGACGAGTATCTCGTCGTGAACCTCGCCGCGTCCTACAAACTCACCGATCAGATCGAAGCGTTCGGCCGTGTCGAAAATCTGTTCGATGAAAACTACGAAGAGGTGTTCGGGTTCGAAACCGCGCCCGTCGCGGTCTACGCCGGCCTTCGGTTCTCGTTGGGACAGAATGAGCAACCGGCCGAGTAACGCGACGCGTTGTGCGACGCCGAGCTTGTGGACGCGCGCCATACGGTGGGCGTCCACTTGCCTCGTCGCTTGCGGCCTCACGGGCCTCGCTCAAACCGTGAATGCGGCGGCGCCAAAGCGCGTCGTTTCCATGAACTTGTGCACCGATCAGCTCGCCATACTGCTGGCCACCCCGGGCCAGCTTCACTCGGTCTCGTATCTGGCGACGCGTGCAGACACCGCTGTGCTTTCAGACAAGGCGGCGCGATACGTCATCAATTATGGCCTGGCTGAGGAGATTTTCCTCATGAAGCCGGACCTGATCATCGCGGGCACCTTTACGACCCGCGCAACCGTCAATCTGCTGAAGCGTCTCGGATTTCGCGTGGTCGAGATCCCCCCGGCGAACTCGTTCGCAGACATCGAGAACAACATCCGGCGCATGGGCGAACTCCTCGTTCGCGAGGATGCCGCCGAGGCGATGATCGGCGAGATGCGCCGGGAATTGTCGTCCATGTCGCGGGATGAAAAACATCGCGCCGTGACGGCACTCTACTACGCCAACAGCTACTCCTCCGGCGGGAACACGTTGGCCTCCGCAATTGTGCGCCGCGCCGGGCTGGACAACCTCGGCGACCGCCTGGGCCTACAGGGCACAACCCGGCTCCCGCTCGAGTTGCTGGTCACCGGCGCTCCTGAATTGCTCGTCAAGGGCCGCCGAGTTGGAAAGACGAAGAGCCGCTCGACGGCGGTTCTTGAGCATCCGGCCCTGACCGCAGTAACCGCGAACACGTCACGCGCACTCCTCTCGGATCGGTATTGGGTTTGCGGCGCACCGTTCACGCTGGAGGCGGTCCGCAATCTCGCGCGTGCCGCTTTAAAGGTGGACCGGTGATGTCGCATGCCGCGCTCATTGCAAGCCTGCTGGTGCTCGTTGCCTTGGGGTTCGTCAGCTCACTTGTTGTTGGTCCTGCAGCCCTCAGCACCACGACGTCGCTCGCCGCTCTGTTTGGCGGAGACAACGAAGCCGCACGCATTGTCATGCAGGAAATCCGTCTGCCGCGCGCGATCCTCGGGGCTATGATCGGCGCAACGCTTGGCCTCACCGGAGCTGCGCTGCAGGGATACCTCCGTAACCCGTTGGCCGATCCGGGCGTGCTCGGCATCAGCGCCGCGGCCGCGTTCGGCGCGGTCCTCGCGATCTACACCGGTGCGTCTGCCGGCTGGCCGCTTGCCCTCCCCCTCGCCGCCATCGCGGGGGCAGGTGCCGCCGTCATTATCCTCCGCGTGCTCGCAGGCCGACAGGCCGGAACGCTGACGCTGATCCTCGCCGGCGTCGCAATCAGCTCGCTCGCGGGCGCGCTGACAACGTTGACGCTCAATCTCTCGTCCAACCCATTCGCCGCGCTGGAGATCGTCTACTGGATGCTCGGATCGTTGACGGATCGTTCGATGCAGCATGTCTGGCTTGCGCTTCCCTTCATGCTCATTGGCGGACTCTTTCTGCTCACCACGGCACGTGCG
>JBCAXC010000157.1:0-5816 GCA_038534255.1 Pseudomonadota bacterium | reverse complement strand
GAGGATGCAAAAGATCGCGTGATGATGGGTGCCGAGCGTCGCTCTATGGTGATGTCGGACGATGAGAAGAAGCTGACGGCCTATCACGAGGCAGGCCATGCGATTGTCGCGCTGCACATGCCGGATCACGATCCGCTGCACAAGGTGACGATCATCCCGCGCGGACAGGCGCTTGGCGTCACGATGAGCCTGCCGGAGCGTGATCGCCTGAGCTACACGCGCCAGTATTGCGTCTCGAAAATCGCCATGACGTTTGGCGGTCGCGAAGCCGAGATCAAGATTTTTGGTCCCGATAAGGTCACCAACGGTGCGACAGGCGACATCCAGCAGGCAACCGGTCTCGCCCGCGCAATGATCATGGAATGGGGCATGTCCGACAAGCTTGGACGCGTGCGCTATGCGGGCAACGAGCAGGAAGTATTCCTCGGCCACTCCGTCGCCCAGACGACCAACATGTCGGAAGAGACCGCCAAGCTGATCGACGACGAAGTCCGTCAGATGGTCGAAGACGGTGAACGAACAGCTGGCGAAATTCTCAAGAAGTACGAGCATGAGCTTGAGGCGCTGGCGCAGGGCCTCCTTGAGTACGAAACGCTGACCGGGAGCGAGATCACCGACGTGATCGCCGGCAAGCCGCCCCAGCGCGACATGAGCGACGACAATGACGGCCCCACTGCTTCGGCAGTCCCAACGGCCGGGGCCGTGCGCCCTAGTCCGAAGCCGAGCGGCGACTTCGAGCCGGAACCGGCGTAGCGGCAAGCCTTACGGTTGTTCAAAACGGGGTTGCGTCATACGCAGCCCCGTTTTTCGTATCCGCTCCGGAGCAACAATGTCGCCAAGCACCCCGCCCGCTTTCGCCGGATTGCCGCTCGACCGCCCTCGCCTTATGGGCATTGTCAACGCGACACCCGACAGCTTTTCTGACGGCGGCCACCACGCCACGACAAACGCCGCCGTCGACCACGCGCTCCGGCTCGAAGATGAAGGCGCCGACATCCTCGACATCGGCGGCGAGTCCACACGGCCCGGCGCCGAACCGGTGCCCTCGGACGAAGAGGTGCGCCGCGTCGTCCCTGTGGTTGAACGTCTTGCCGCGCGCACAAATGCAAGGCTGTCAGTGGATACGCGGAACGCCCGAGTGATGTCCGCCGCGCTGGATTCCGGCGCGCACATCGTGAATGACGTCTCCGCCCTGACGCATGATCCCGCGAGCCTTGAGTGCGTGGCCAGTCGCGATGTGCCTGTGATCCTGATGCACGCCCAGGGCGACCCGCGCACCATGCAGCAAAATCCGCAGTATGGTGACGTGGTTGCCGAAGTCGCTACTTATCTCGCCGAACGGCGGGACGCCTGCACCGCCGCCGGTATCGCCGCAGAGCACATCGCGCTCGACCCGGGCATCGGTTTCGGCAAGACAATGGCGCACAATCTCACGCTCATGAACAGTCTGGACGCCATCTGCGCACTGGGCTCGCCCGTCCTCGTTGGCGCCTCCCGCAAGGGGTTCATTGGCCATCTGAGCGGCGTTCCCCTTGCCACGGATCGCGTGAACGGGTCTGTGGCGGCAGCCCTTGCGGCGGTTATGCGCGGCGTGCAGATAGTCCGCGTCCATGATGTCAAGGCGACCCGAGAGGCACTGGCCGTCTGGCAGGCCATTGCGGACGCGCAATCGCCCGAACCTCCCCGTTGACGTCAAACTTTTGCGATGCAACGCGGTGTTGAGATGGTGTCGCTTTTGCAGAGCACTGGCATAGTGCTGCCGCAGCGAACTATTCTGCGAGATGAGCTCCGAGAGGCGACAGATGTCCCGACGATACTTTGGCACCGATGGCATTCGCGGCGAGGCCAACAGCAGCCCGATGACGCCTGAAGCCGCAATGCGCGTCGGCATGGCGGCTGGCTCGATCTTCTCACGCAGCCAGGGCCGTCCGCATCGCGTTGTGATCGGCAAGGATACGCGGCTCTCCGGCTACATGATCGAGTCCGCGCTCGTGTCCGGCTTTACATCCGTCGGGATGAATGTCTTTCAACTCGGGCCCATGCCGACACCTGCCGTGGCGATGCTGACCCGCTCAATGCGTGCGGATCTCGGCGTGATGATCTCCGCCTCGCACAACGTCTACACCGACAACGGCATCAAACTCTTCGGACCCGATGGATATAAACTCTCCGACGAGACCGAACTCGAGATTGAACAGTTGATGGACGACCAGCCGGAGAAACGCTGGGTCGCACCAACGGAGATTGGGCGCGCGCGGCGCGTCAACAGCGCCGTCGAGCGCTACATCGAGTTCGCCAAGCGGACGCTGCCGCGCGAGTTGAGCCTCGAGGGTCTCCGCGTCGTTGTCGACTGTGCCCATGGTGCTGCTTACAAGGTGGCCCCCGCCGCACTATGGGAGCTTGGCGCAGAGGTTATTTCCATTGGCGTTGAACCGAACGGTCGCAACATCAACAAGGACTGCGGCTCGACCGCGCCTGAAGTCCTCTCTCGCAAGGTGCAGGAAGTACGCGCCGATATCGGGATTGCGCTCGACGGAGATGCGGATCGCGTCATCATCGTCGATGAAGGGGGCGCGGTTGTGGACGGTGACCAGCTTCTCGCCGTGATCGCAGATACGTGGAACCGGCGCGGACGCCTCTCCAAGGGCGGGATTGTGGCGACGGTCATGTCCAATCTCGGGCTCGAGCGCTACATCGAAGACCTCGATCTCTCACTGGTGCGCACACCGGTCGGCGATCGCTATGTCGTCGAGGAGATGCGGAAGAAGGGATACAATGTCGGCGGAGAACAATCCGGCCACCTGATCCTGTCCGACTTCGGAACGACCGGCGACGGCCTCATCTCCGCGCTGCAGATTCTCGCCTGCCTCGTGCAGGAGCAAAAACCTGTCAGCGAGGTGTGCAAACGCTTCGAGCGCGTGCCCCAGACTCTGCAGAATGTGCGCTACTCTAACGGCAAGCCTCTGGAAGCAAAGGATGTCCGCGCAGCGATCAGTGACGGCGAGGCCCGTCTCGGAGAAAAAGGCCGTATCGTCATTCGCCCGTCTGGAACGGAGCCAGTCATCCGCGTGATGGCGGAGGGCGATGACGCGACCCTCGTAGATCAGGTCGTCGGCGACATCGTGAACGTTATCAGTCAGAACGCGGCCTGAGCGCATTCTTGATTGCGGGCAGCTTCGCCTTCAGGTGTGGCCCCGGACAATTCGTCTGCGCATGATCGTTGTGACCGGAGATTTTCTCCGGAGCGATGGCATATTCCGCCGTCAACCATCCGAGCAGTTGTGACAGCGCTGCGAGCTGCTTCGCGCGTGGTCTTTCCTTGTCGAACGCTCCTTCCAGCACGACCTGAATGCGATCGGCGACGCTGTAACGCGTGTTGGTATCGCCAGCGAACCGAAGGCTGCGGCCCTCCGCGATCCGTCCCGAGACGCCAATGTAGAAGTGATACGGGACATCGCCCCAAGCGGGTTTCTTGCGCAAGCCAACGCGCCCTGGCCGCATCGAAAAGCCTTGTAGTCCGCGCATTTTCCGCTCAAGCGAGATCTTCGGCTGCTGGCGTACGGCGGTGTGATGGATGATAATTTCGCGAGGCGTCTGCCGCTTCATGCGGTCTGTCCGTGCCGCCTTGGCATTCCACTCGGCTCTGGAGACGATCGACGGTTTTTCAACCGCGAGTGCCGCGAGATCTGAAGCGGCCAACATCGCGGTCGCCACCAGGCCGGCAACGCTGCGCTGAAACAGGCTGGATAGTATAGCGTTGCTCCTCCTCAACACCTTGTGCACGACGCGTTACGCCCCGCCCATTGTCGGGCGCGGCACACGGCTCTCGATCCAGCGAAAAATCAGCACGATGACGCCGGTCATGAGAATATAAATCCCCGCGACAAACAACAGCGGCTCGTAGATCTTGTAGGTTTCCTGCCGTACCATTGTGCTCACCCCGAAGACGTCGAACACGGTGATCGTCGCAGCGAGAGGCGTCGACTTCAACGTGAAGACGCATTCATTCGCGAGCGTCGGGAGCACGTTCTGCACCGCGCGCGGCAGCCAGATCCGGCGCAGCACCGTGAACGGGCGCATCCCCATCGCACGTGCTGCCTCCAGCTCACCGCGTGGCACCCCGGCAAAACCGGCCCGCATCACTTCCCCGGCGTAGCCCGCAACACTGAGCGTGAAAGCAAAGATCGCGTACGGGAACGCCTCGCGAAGGATCGGCCAGAGAAAACTCGAGCGAATACCTTCCATGTAGGGAAAGAGTGAGCCGAGCCCGTAGTAGATGAGCCAGAGCTGGATGAGCAGCGGCGTGCCACGGATAACGGTACAGAACCCGAGCGCCAGCCATGAGAGCACACGCGGCCCCGTCACTTGCACAAGGCCGATCGGGACGGCAAGCGTCATCCCCATGATCAGCGAGAGGACCATGAGTTGGATCGTGATCCAGATTCCGGAGATAAAATCCGGCCAGTATGTCGCGACCCAGCTCCAGTCCATCCCCGCCTCCTAGACCGGTTTCGCCTGGCCGCGGCGATAACGCCGCTCCAGCCAGCGAAAGAAAACGTTCGAGACCAGCGTGAGCGCCAGATAGAGGCTCGCTGCTGCGATGTAGAATGTCAGATACTCGCGCGTCGTGCCGGCCGCCTGCTTCGTCACCGTGGCGAGTTCGGTAAACCCGACCACCGAAAGCAGTGCCGTATCCTTGGTCACAATGAGCCACAGGTTCGCCATGCCGGGCAGCGCAAGCGGGATCATGGCGGGGATAATAATCCGGCGGAAGCGCTGGCTGAACGTCATGCCATAGGCCTTTGCCGCCTCGATTTGCCCAATCGGTATCGAAGCGATCGCGCCGCGCAGCACTTCTGTCGCGTACGCGCCCATCACGAAGCCAATGACGAAAATCCCGGCTGCCAGACCGGAAATATCAAGCGGAGGATAACCGAAGGCTTCAAGCGTCCGGTTCAGGAAGTCGGTGCCGGCATAATAGATGAGGAGGATCAGAACGAGCTCCGGCACAGCCCGGATGATCGTCGTGTAAACTTCAAGAATGCCGCGGAGGATGGGTCCGCCGTGCATCTTCCCAAGCGCTCCGAGCAAACCGATCGTCGTGCCGAGTGCATAGGCACCGAGTGCGATCTGGACGGTGGACAGCAAGCCCACCAGCATGTTCTTGCCCCAACCGGGAGGCGAGAGGGAAAGCCACTCGAGCCCGCTTGGCTTGGCCTGGAGAAGCAGATCAACGGTCAGCATCGGCCATCCGATGGCGAGGCGAGGCGCGGCCTGTGCTGGTAGGGCTGCAATCTCTGAGACACTGATGTCGCTGCCGTGCGAGAGGATAAAAAAAGCCCCGGCAGTTTGCGCTGCCGGGGCTCGGGTAACAGCGGATCAGCCGCCGTAGATGTCGAAGTCGAAGTACTTCTTGGTGATGGCATCGTAGGTGCCGTCGTCGCGGATCTTCTTGATGGCCGCGTTGAACTTTTTCATCAGCTCGTCGTCGCCCTGGCGCATGCCAACGCCGACGCCCGGACCGAACACGTCCTCATCGTTCAGCTCGCCCTTCACTTCGAAGTTCTTGCCTTCGTCGCTGTTGAGGAAAGCCTTGATGGCAATTGCGTCGCCGACAACGGCATCCACACGACCGGCGAACAGATCGGCGTTGTGCTCGTCAAACGCCTGATAGGTTTTGATCTTCGCATCCTTCAGGTGCTTTTCGGCATAGTTTGCGTGTGTCGTTGAAACCTGCACGCCAATCGTCTTGCCTTTCACGCTTGCCGGATCGCTGGAAATCTTCGAGTCCTTCGCGGCGACGATGACGGCTGGCG
>JBCAXC010000156.1:0-5822 GCA_038534255.1 Pseudomonadota bacterium | reverse complement strand
GCGGCGCTGGTGCTCGCCGCAGATATCGCGGTTCGCGTGATCGCGCCCACGCGCGACATCAAGCTCGGTGTGCTCACTGCGCTCGTCGGCGCCCCGTTCTTTCTCTGGTTGGTCGTCAAAACGCGGAGAGAGGCGCTGTGAATATAGCGACACTCATAACCGCCGACCTTGCGGTACGCCTTGGTCAACGCCGCGTGCTGAATGGTGTAAGTTTTGCGGCATCGGGCGGACAGGTGGTCGGCGTGCTCGGGCCTAACGGGGCCGGGAAGTCGACTCTCCTCAAGGCGATCCTCAAACTTGTTCCGTTCACGGGGACGATCAACATCTCCGGAGATCAGCTGCATGACCTCAGCGCGCAGGGTCTCGGGCGGCGGATTGCCTATCTTCCTCAGGATCGCGACATCGCGTGGCCTATGAATGTCAGAGCGGTCGTTGATCTCGGGCGCTTGCCACACAGAACCGGAATCGCTCGGCCAACACGCGCGGACAGCGCAGCCGTCGAGAACGCGATGGCTGCGGTCAACGTCTCGGAGTTCGCTGACCGCCGCGTCTCAGAACTGTCCGGCGGAGAACGCGCGCGCGTGCTCACGGCGCGCGCGCTGGCGCAGGAGGCGCCGATCCTGCTCGCGGATGAGCCGACAGCGGGCCTCGACCCGGCGCATCAGATTGCACTCCTCGCGATGTTTCGGCAGCTCGCTACGCGTGGTCTTCTCGTTGTCGTCACCTTGCATGAGCTTGATCTGGCGTCGCGATGGTGCGACCGCATTCTGCTCCTGCAGGAGGGACAACTCGTCGGCGACGGACCACCGCAAGCTGTGCTCTCGCGGGATCGCATTCGCACGGTGTACGGCTGCGACGTGCATATTGTTGAAGATGATATCGGGACCATCATCGTGCCAATTCCCGAGAGCCGAACTGATTTGGACGACACGGAGGCTGCCACATGACTGCCGACCCAACGCAACCCCTTGTCCGCGAGACGATCGCAGCAGCACTCACCGATCCGGAAGTTGGCTGGAGCATGGGCAGTTTCGGCGCACTCGCCGAGTTTCATCAAGACTGCGGTGAACCTGATCAACCGACGCAGTTGCATGGCCTGAGCCGGGCAACGGACCGCGGTGCCATCCATCTCAAAGAGACCGCGCCGGGCGCATGCACACCCGTGGCCTACGAACAGCTCTCAAAGAATCGCGAGCGCTGGGGGCAAGGCCTCGCGCTCTGCTTGCCACGCGAGACCGCGCAGGGCGCACGTCGGACCACGTTGACCAAACTCGGTCCGGACGATGAGGCCATCCGCGAGGTCGATCAGGGCGCGCAGCTCTACGACATGGGTCTCGATCTCCAGCAGTGCGATTTCTGTATCCGCACGCGCGATGCAGAATTGATCTCCATCCTTGACGAGAATGAGGGCCGCTCGCTGTTTGAAGCGTACAACCCGGCGATGGGCGCTGTCCTGCGTCATCATCCACATCGTGTGGCGCGCACACCTCTTGGGCGCGTCGAAGTCTTTCAGAAAATCGGTGGATCAGACACCGGAGGAAAATCACCGCCGGGCCCGCATACGCATGTTCTGCCGAACCTGATGCGCGCAAATAAAACGCATGCCGCAAACATCACGGTGCCGGACGGCCTGATCCCCTGCGCCTACCTGCATCCCGGCAACCCGCTGGTCGACGGCCTCGGGCAGCCGCGCACATATCGCGCTGAGCTAGCAAGCAAATTTGCCGGGCTCTATTCCGAGTACGCCCCGGAAGATCTGCGAGCCCTGAGGTCTGACCTGGTTGCCGCGATCGACGCAGGCCGCGACCCCAGAGAGTTCAGCGAACCCGAAACCCGCCCCGGTCGCCTGACATTGCGTGTCGGTCTTCGACAGCTTGCGCAAATAGCACGACACCAGGACGACACAGACAAACTTAGAGTGATCCAGTCATGGCTCGTTGCCTTCGACGGAGCGCCGTATGAAGACGAGATCGACCAAGATGAACAGGCTGAACATGGCTCATAAGATCATGCGACGTGCGGGCCTGGCTTTTGGTGTGCTGTTTTTTCTCCTCGGCACTGCGCTCAAACCTGCACATGCGGAACCACCAGTGCTCGATGTCGAACTGAACGCCCTCAAGCCGGCCGCGGGCTCCTGTCAGCTGGCCTTTGTCTTTCGCAATGGATTGCCAGCGGATATCACGAGCCTCGCGATGGAGATCGTTCTGTTTGACCGCGGCGGCATCATGCAACGCGTGCTTCGGCTGAAGGCATCGGCGCTGCCCGCGAAATCAATGCGGTTCAAGATGTTCGCAATCCCGGGCGTTGAATGCGTCGGTCTCGGCAATGTTCTCTTGAACGACATTCCCTCCTGCGAACTCGCGACAACCGATACCGCACTCGACAAAACCGCCTGCGCCGCCGCGATCCGCGCCAGTCACAAGACCGACGTGCCATTGACACGCTGACGCCAGTTGGGAGTTTTAAGTGGCAGACACAGAAACCAGCCCCGCTGCAAGCACCGCCACGCCTGCCACTGATTCACTCAGCGGCACTGCGGGGACACTGTTGGATCCGTCACCAGGCATGTCGCTTTCGCTTTACGGATACGATCTGCAGCCCGCCGTCGACCTTGTCGTCAAAGGCGGCCCGGTCGCTATCATTCTCGTGGCGCTGTCCGTTGTCGCGACAACGGTGATGCTCGTCAAAGTCTCCAGATTTCTCTGGCTGAGGCTCGGCGCACGCAGCCGCGTCGAGCGTGCGCTCGCGCTCTGGTTCGGCGCCCGCGAAAGCGACGCTATCGCTCTCCTCAATGGCGCGCGCCAACCGGCAGCCCAGGTGCTCGCAGGGGCCATGCGCGGCACTCATGCGGGGCACGACGACCGCCTTGTTCGCAAAGACGTTGAACGGCTGGCCATCGGCAAGATCGCGCAATTGCGATCCCATCTCCGCATCCTGGATGTCACCGTGCAGGCCGCGCCGCTGCTCGGTCTTTTCGGAACCGTGATCGGCATGATCTCCGCGTTTCAGGCTCTACAGACCGCAGGCGCCGATGCCGACCCCGCCGTGCTCGCGGGCGGAATCTGGGTTGCGTTGACGACCACTGCGCTCGGCCTCGCCGTCGCACTGCCGATCGCCTTCGTGAACGCATGGCTCGACGGTCGCGTTGAAGCGGAACAGCGCGTGATGGAAGATGCCGTGACCAGCCTGTTGACCGGTCGCGTCAGTGCCCGCGCCCCGTTGCGCACGCCACGCGAAGAGGACGGAAATGCGACTGGATAACCCGGCGCCGAAACGCGTGAAGATCAGCCTCACGCCCTTGATCGACGTTGTCTTTCTGCTGCTGATTTTCTTTATGCTGGCGTCAACATTTCTCAAGTTCTCCGGCACGGAAGTTTCAGGCGCTGCGAGTGGTGGGACCGCAACGAGTGCTAAGGAACTGGCGTTGGTTCAGATCAGAACCGGTGGGCAATTGGCCGTCAATGGCCGGGCCGTGAGCATTGATCAGCTGGACGCGCAATTGAACGCTTTGAGCACGCAAGGTGTTTCGCGTGGCGTCGTGCGCCCCCTCCCCGGGTCTACCGTGCAAGACTTGGTGACCGTGCTGGAGATCGCGCGAGGCACGTCGCTGAAAAGCGTTGTCGTCGTGAAATAGACCGGGTTGCGGGAGCGCAAGAACATGCGGTTCAGATCACAAACGCGACGTCGCGACAGTGACGAGGAAAATCTCGTGCCACTGATCAACATCGTCTTCCTGATCCTGATTTTCTTCCTTGTCGCCAGTACGATCCGCCCGTTCGCCGACCGCGACATCACACTTGCCGAGAGCAGGGAAACCATCGCTGCCGGCGCCCTCCGTCGTGCGGTGCTCATGCGTGGTGACGGCACACTTGTCTTATCTGGCAACACGATCACGAGCGACGAACTCAACCGTGCGTTGTTGGAGTGGCGCTCCGAGCCAGACCGCACGATCACCATCATCGCGGATAAAAACGCTGATGCTCAAGCCGTGGCGGAAATCATCGCAGCTGCATCCGGAGCCGGGCTCAAGTCCATCAAGTTGCTCACGCGCCGCGCTCGTGGCGGGAGGCGCCGCTCCGAATGAGATGGATCGGAAAATTGGGTTGGTGCGTGGCAGGGTTGATTGCGGTCGCCCTGCATGTGGCGTTGTTCGCCGCCTCCCCATCCCGCATCCGCGGTGAGGCATCGACATCAGCTGGACCGACTGTCGAGAGCGCATCCTCCCTCGCCGGCATTGTCGGCCAGCTTGCGGAAGTTACCCCTGTCGAGACCGTCGAAGTCGCTGAGACACCAGCGGCCACGGTGACCGAGGCACAGCCGGTCACGACATCGGAGAACCTCGAAAGCGAAGATCTGTCGCCGACGGTGACGCCGTCCACGGTCAGCCCCCCGATTGATACCCGAACAGCGACAGCATCCCCGGCACTCGCCCAGATCGTCGTACCGGAAACTGCCATTTCTGAAACGCTGGTGCCCGAGCTGGCGGAACAAGTCATGCCGCCTGACGTCATCGAAGCGCTCGCACCACCACCACAGCCGGAGGTGACGCAACCGCGCAAGCGACGCGCCCAAAAACCGCGCCGCACCAAACCGGAGCAAAAAACAGCCAAACAACCGCGAAGAGCGCAGCGTGCTCCTGCCAAACGCAAACGACCCGCAAAGGAGCGAAAATCCCGCCCCGCAAAGGCGCGCCGGAGAGGAAACAGCGCGCGGGGCAGCGCAGGCGCACGAGCGGGCGGCGGACGGAGCCGTTCGACCGCAAGCCAAGGCGCCATTAACGCCTACGCCTCACGTGTCCGTTCCCGCATCCTCGCGCGCAGCCCCTCCGGCAAAGGCGCACGTGGCACGACCGTCATCAGCTTCGCACTCAGATCAAGCGGTGCATTGCGCTACGCCCGGATCGTCCGCTCATCCGGAAACCGCCGTCTTGATCGTCGTGCACTCGCCGCTGTCCGAGGCGGCGGCTTTCCTCGCCCACCAAAGGGCGCCAGCGCACGTCAGCTTCGCTTCACGATCCCGTTTCATTTTCGATAGGCCCGAAATCTCGGAGCACGCTGAACTCTCAGAAGAGGATACGATGAGTGTGCGCTCAAACGAGGACGCTGGAATCACCAGGATAGCCAGCTTGTGCCCACCAACGACGGTTCCGGTTGCTCGCTCATGCGGCGGATGCTCACAACATCACTACTCACCCTCACCATAAACCTGCTGAACGCTCGGGCGTTGTGCCATGTTGTTGGCGAGGCGTTGGATGTTGGGGAATCGATCGAGCGTGGGGTGGCCTTTGGCTTTGGGTTTGAGCCAGGTCGTGAGCATGAAGAGGTAGATATCGGCGGCGGAAAAGGTTTGGCCGAGCAACCATGGACCGTTGCTGATCTGGTCGTCGATGACGGACAAGGTTTCGTGCAAGCGCCGATTTCCGCGTGTGACCGCTGAGGGTTCGTCTGCTGGTGTTTCGGCGAAACGGTCGGGATAGTAGGTAAGCTGGAAGGCGGTCTGCACGGCGCTGGAGAAATAAACCAACGTCTGCAGAAACCGCCCGCGTGCCGTATCGTCGAAGGCCGGGACGAGGGCGGCTTCGGGATGGCGATCGCAGAGAAAAATCGTGATCGCCGCGGCTTCGTACATCGCGCCATCGGCCCACACGAGGACCGGAACCCAGCCGTTTGGATTGATCGCGAGCTGGGCGGCGGGGCGCGGAGCGTCTTGCGCGATGGTGGTGGGGATCAGCTCATATGACGCGCCGATTTCCTCGAGCAGCACGCGGATGCCCATGGATGCGCTGCCGTGCGCGTAGAAGAGTTTGTACATTTGGCGGACCT
>JBCAXC010000155.1:0-5838 GCA_038534255.1 Pseudomonadota bacterium | reverse complement strand
GAGAAAAAGTCATCGACAACGGCATAGTCCATGTATCCAAGCCGCGCGATGGGCCGCATCTTCCGGATATCCACGCGCCCGTCAGTCAGTACCGCCTCATCGAGGTGAATGCCGAGCACTTCCCCGATGAGCATGGTGTAGTGCGGAACCGCCGGATCATGTCCCGGGAGTTTCATGACGTCATGTAGCCGACACTCGAAATGAACGGGCGAGGCCGCGACGCGTGGCGGCGCAACCAGTTCCGAGGCTGCCTTCTCGAGCCCTGCCAGCTCGAACTCATCAACGCCCGGCTCCACGCTCGCCGACGTGACGTTCATCGCCTCTCTCAGATCATAGGTCGCCAGCGAGCACACGAACTCACCGGTCGCCAGGATATTCCGCTCACTGTCCTTAAAGCCGCCACCGCTGAAAACGAGGTAGTACGGACGATCGCCCACCGCGTTGAAGTAGCTGTAAGGCGCTAGATTGACGACGCCCTCCGGCGATTGTGACGACACCCATCCGATGGGCCTCGGCACGACGAGCGCCTTGAACGGGTCGCGCTCCAGTCCGTGATCGTCCGTGCCGGCCTTGTAGAACATGACGGTAAGCCTCCCTTGCGCCACAGCGCAACATCCGCGTGCTAGCGCGCCTGCGGCTGCCAGCGCGAAACGCACGTATCGAGATCGGGACGCGCCCGCTCCTTCGGCGCAACAGCCGCTGTACCGATGTAAATGAAACCAGCGATCTGCTCGTTGTCCTCCAGACCCAGCGCAACGGCGGCACGCGTGCTGTATGCCGCCCACTCGGTGATCCACTGCGCCGAAAAGCCGAGCGCTGTCGCTGCGGTCAGCAGGTTCTGGCAGACGGCCCCGGCCGAAAGCACTTGTTCCCATTCGGGCACCGGCTTCTCCGTCTTCATCGTCGAGACCACGGCAATGACGCAGGGCGCGCGCTCAAACCGCGCCGCGTCTGCCGCAAGCGCCGCTTCATCGAAGGCGAGATCATCACGCTCGAGACAGGTAATCCCGGCGAGCAAAGCCCCGAACGCGCGCCGTGCATCTCCCTCGAACACGATCAGCCGCCACGGCTTCAGCATCTTGTGGTCCGGCGCACGCAGCCCAGCCGTCAGGATTGTCTTCAACGCGGCCTCATCAGGCCCCGGTGATCCGAGCAACTTGGCCACGACAGAGCGCCGCCGCAGCACCAGATCAATCGCAGTTTCCCCCATGCGCCGCTGGCTCCTCTTGCATCGACCTGACAAATTCGCATTGCTACCCCAGCGCTAACGCAGCGAACCGAGAGACACCAGACGTGATCCGTAGCAGGCAAGTCAGGCAGAAACGCGCAGTCGGCGGGACAGTTGCGCTCGCGGGCGTTCTGCTGAGCTCTATGTTCGGTCAGTTTGCTCTGCCAAGCACGCCAGCCGCCGCTCAAGAGGACGCGACGCCAACACCCCGCGCCGTCCTGATCTTTGACGGCTCCGGCTCGATGTGGGGTCGGCTCGGCGCAGACAACAAGTTCACCGTCGCCAGTCGCATCCTGGCAGCCGCACTGCCAAGCTACGACCGGGAGATCAACATCGGCCTTGTCGCCTACGGCCATCGCCGCGAGGCGGACTGCAACGACATCCAGGTGCTTGCAGCGCCCGGCCCTCGACAGTCAGCGGATGTGGTGGACTCGATCCTCTCTCTGACCCCGCGTGGAAAAACCCCCATCGCCTCGTCGCTTGAGAGCGCGGCGACACTGCTTTCTGATGGCGCACCCGGGCATATCGTCGTTTTGACAGATGGGACGGAGAACTGTCGCAAGGATCTTTGCGAGACGGTGGACGCAGTTCGCGAAGCCGTACCAGCCATCCGCATCAGTACCATCGCGCTCGGCGTTGCGACGCAGGACATCCCGTCGATCCAGTGCATCGCCAAGCGCGGCGGGGGCCGCACCGTCGTCGCCCGGACGCAAGATGAACTGCGCGATGGCGTGATTGGTGTGCTGGGTGACATCGCGTCCGGCGCCGCACTAACAGATGAACCCTCAGGTAGCGCCACCCCACGCGTCGCAGCCTTGACACCTGAAGCAGACGCTGGCCCGCCGCGGCTGGAACTGCGGGCACTCCAGGCTGATACCGGGCCGCTGATCGAGGACGCGGTCCGGTGGCGGGTCACACCGATCACTGAGGCCCAAACCGCGTCCTCTTCCCCGCTCTACGCCGCGACTGCGAGCAATCCCGACATCGAAGTGCCACCCGGACGATACCGGGTTGAGGCCTCTATCGGCGATGCCGTTGCCACTCGCGAGATCTCCGCCACCGATGGCGGCACGCGCACCGTGCACCTCCCTCTCGGCCTCGCCCGCCTCGATCTCGCAACTGGCGCACCCCTCGCGCGCGGCGAGACGATTGTCCTCACGCCGCTCGGGCCGTCAGGTGGCGGCGATGACGCAACGTCGCAAAACCCGCAACCCGTCCTCTTGGCACGAACGGGTGACACGACACGTCGCATTTATCTTCCGCCCGGCGCCTATACCCTCCGTCACGACCGCGCGACATCCAGCGAGACGCGCCCGCTGAACCTCGCGGCAGGCGACGCAAAATCCGCGCGCTTCACGGCAGGTCTCGGTACGCTGGGGGTCACAGCACGACTGCCCTCCGCCGCCTCCACGCGCGAGGCGGGAACAACGTCATTGATGTTCACGGTGGAGCAGACGCAAACCGACAGCTCAGGGGAAACGACCTGGCGCGAGGTCGCACGCTCTGCCGCACCCACGCCCGTCTTCCAACTCGAAGCAGGAAGTTATCGTTTGACCGCGCACGCCGCCCAGGCTCGCGTCCGCCGGAACGTAAATGTGCTCGCCGGGCGTGCACAGTCAGCAAGGCTCGATCTCACCGCCGGTCGCCTGAAAATCTCCGCCACGGATGGGAGCGGTTTTGGCGTACCAACGCCGGTTCGCCTGAGGCTTGTTCCAACCGGTGATATCGGCGGCCGCACACCCATTCGAACCTCGCGTTGGCGCGCACCGCTCGTTGTGCCCGCCGGCGCCTGGGAGATTGAAGCAACTGCAGGCGACACGAACGTTACGACGGCAGCGCGCGTGAACGTTCCGGTCGACGGAGCGGTGGCTGCCGAACTCGTGTTTTCACCCGGTCGCCTCGAAATCAGCTACGAAGACGGCGCACCTCCGGGGCTCTGGCGCGGTACCATTTGGTCGGTTGTACCGCTGGCGGATACCGATGTGAGTGAAGCTGCGACCGCTTCAAACACGGACATGGACACCCGATCCGAGATCTGGCGCGGTTCGGGCCGGTCGCCACGAATCCTGCTTGGTGCCGGGCGATATCGTGTCGTTGCCCGACGCGCAGGCAAGGCGTCCACAAAGGACATCGAGATCGTCGCCGGGCTGACACGAAACATTCGCCTGCCGCAGCCGTGATGCGGCGGTTCGCCCCTGGTCCGTGCAAAAACACGACAGGTGACGGCATCAAAACACCCAGCCTTTGCTTCACGGTTGGGTGTCCACGCCGTGTCCGTTATGCAGTGCCGGGCAACATCTGCGCGACCTGGTCATCACAGCGGCACGGTTGATGCCTAGTGCTCGGCTGATCGCGAGGCCCGGCGTCACGGCTCACGCTAGCGAGGGAGACTGCACTGTTTATGCGACGCGTCCTCCAAGCCTTGTGTGTGATCATCTGCGCTGCATCGCTTTTCGGCGGACCTGCGCTTGCGCAGTCCGAACCGCAACCGTCGGTCAGCATCCTTGTCGACAGCTCCCGCAAGATGGGGCTTCAAACGAGCGGTACGCGCCGAGCCGACATTGCGGGCAATGCACTGGCCTCCAACTTCGTCAAACACGACGGGCGGCTGGCCATGTCGCTGGCCGTGTTCGGTCATCAGCGCCGCGATCGCTGTCTCGCCGTTGATGTTGTCCAGGATCTCGAGCCGTTGCGCGCTGCGCAGTTCGCCAAAGCATTGACCGCCGTCAAGCCGACAGGGGCGGCACCGGTTGCCGTCGCGCTCGACACCGTCGCCACGTCGCTTGTTGAGGAACCCGGCGCACGCGACCTCGTCCTCATCACCGCGAGTACGGACAACTGCCTGCAGGATCCCTGTCGCGCTGCCGCCGCCATCCACGCGCGCCAACCTGATATGCGCATCTCGGTCATTGGCATTGCAGACGCAAACGCCAAGTCGCTCAAAAAGTTGCGCTGCGTTGCCAAACAGACTGGCGGGCGCTTCGTCGTCGCCTCGACTGAGGCAGAGGTCGCCAGCGCTCTTGACCAGATCATTGAAAACGCAGTCTCCAAATCCACCCGGATCACCAACGATCCGCAGGCTGGACTGGAGAGCGGGTCGGAGAACGCCGCCGGGGCTGCAGGCTGGGCAACCATCCCGCAGAACGGAAGCGATCTGGGCGTGGACCTCAACCTGCCGGACGCCGGTGATGGTCGCGGCACGATCCGCCTTGTCGCACGCCTGACCGAAGAGCAAAAACCGATCCCGGCTGGGCTGACTTGGCGTGTCTTCACGAGCAAAAAAAGCGGCAGCGGCCAGCACAAGCTGATCAGCGAACAGCGCGAATACTCTCCTATCCTGCAGCTCCCGCAGGGAGATTATCTCGTCAACGCAGCCTACGGCCGTGCCTACCTCACACGCCGCATTACCGTGACCGGGGGACCGCCGCGGGTTGAACAGTTCGTTCTACAGGCCGGCGGACTGCGCCTGCGCGCCCTCAACGCCAACGGGCGACCACTGCGCACCAATGTCACTTACAGCGTCTTGAGCGGCGACCGCGATCAGTTCGGCAACCGCCGCACGATCATCGCCAATGTGCGCCCGGGCCTGATCGTCCGTCTGAACGCGGGCATCTACAATGTCATCAGCCGCTACGGCGACGCCAACGCGATCGTCCAGACCGATGTGACTGTCGAACCCGGCAAGCTGACCCAGATCGCCATGCAGCACGTCGGCGGGTCAGCGACTTTCAAACTGGTCGCACGCCCCGGCGGTGAAGCCATCGCCGGCACCTCATGGAGTATTCGCACGCCGGATGGCACCGAGATCAAGAATTCGCTTGGCGCGCTGCCGACGCACGTGCTCGCACCCGGAGATTATATCGCATTTGCAACACTTGGCGGGCGCACCTTCGGCGGCCAGTTCAAGATCGGCGCGGGCGAGAACAAGCAGATCGAGATTGTCGTGAAGTAAGCCGCGCGGAAAACCGCTAGCCCTTCGTGTCTTGACGAAAAAACGGCGAGGCCCTGTGCGCAGGCCCCGCCGCTCTCTGCTGATCGCTATGCAATCAGGTGCGCGTTATCCGACCGAAAAGTTCGCGATGAACTGCGCGGTCTCCGTCCGCCGATCCCATGAGACCGGCGTCAGCATAGCGGGATCATCCGCCTGTCGTGCCGCGAATGACGGGTTAGCATCGAGCCACATAGACCGCAGCAAACGCCGCCCGTCCTGCGTCTCGATGTTGAAGCGCACTTCTGCCTGCTGCGGCGCCGTCGCCAGCTCAGCATTCGCGCGTCCATCGACCGCCCACCACGTGTGAATACCGAACACACCATCGTCGTCGGTCCACACACCGAGCCATTCCGGACCTTCCCATTCCTGCACGTCGATCACGGCGGAAGATGACCCCGGCGTCCAGCTTTTGACACGGTGCTGCATCACCTCGACGTAGGCGCGCTTCTCAGGTGCACCGAGGCTGTTCGTAATCCGCCCGGCAATGCTGATCAGCCCGGCACGATCCTGCTGCATCTGCGCGGAAAGACCAGCATGCGCGATTTCGGGCAACGCCAGCACTCCAAGGCTGGCGGCACCGAGACCAGCCACAAATGTTCGCCGGTCCAGCGAACTCTGT
>JBCAXC010000154.1:0-5845 GCA_038534255.1 Pseudomonadota bacterium | reverse complement strand
CGCCCTGCATGTCCCGCCTCGCCAGCGAACGCCTGTCATCCGGTCTCGCGATTCCAGCCAAGCCAGACACGGTCTAAGCCGCCTTCTTGAGGAGGTCGCGATTGATCAGCGTCTCGGCGATCTGCACGGTGTTGAGCGCGGCGCCCTTGCGCAGGTTGTCGGAGACGACCCACATCGTCAGGCCATTTTCCACCGTGGCGTCTTCGCGAATGCGCGAGACGTAGGTGGCGAACTCGCCGACGCATTCCACGTTGGTGACGTAGCCGCCGTCCTCCGGTTTGTCGACGACGAGAAGGCCGGGAGATTCGCGCAGGATTTCGCGTGCCTCGTCCGGAGAAATCTCGTCCTCGAACTCGATGTTCACGGCCTCGGCATGGCCGACAAATACCGGCACACGCACGCAGGTTGCGGTCAGTTTGATCTTGGGGTCGAGGATCTTCTTGGTCTCGGCCAGCATCTTCCATTCCTCTTTCGTGTAGCCGTCTTCCATGAAGACATCGATATGAGGAATGCAGTTGAAAGCGATCTGCTTGGTGAATTTTTGCGGCTCGACCTCGGCGCCCGGGACATATTTTCCCTTTGTCTGATTGAAGAGCTCGTCCATGCCCTCTTTGCCGGCGCCGGAGACGGACTGATAGGTCGAGACGACGACGCGCTTGATCGTGGCGCGGTCGTGGAGCGGCTTCAGGGCGACGACGAGCTGCGCGGTTGAGCAGTTCGGATTCGCGATAATGTTTTTCTTTGTATAGCCCGCCACCGCTTCGGCGTTCACTTCGGGCACGATTAAGGGCACGTCCTGATCCATGCGAAACGCAGAGGAGTTGTCGATTACGACGCAGCCGGTCGCGGCGATCTTCGGGGCCCACTCCTTTGAGATGTCGCCGCCAGCGGACATCAGCGCAAAGTCGCACTTGGAAAAGTCGAACTGCTCAAGGTCTTCGCATTTGAGTTCTGCGTCGCCATACGACACCAGACGGCCGATAGAGCGGCGCGATGCGATCGCGTAGACCGTTTTCACGGGGAACGCGCGCTCTTCCAGAATGCTCAGCATTTCCTGGCCCACGTTGCCCGTGGCGCCGACAACAGCGACGTTGTAGCTCATGGTCGTTCTCTCAGGTTCGAAGTTTGGGCGATCTTGCGGTGTGCGCCCTGCGCGCGTGCATACGCGGAAACGGCAACACAATCAAAGGCGAACAAACGGCTGTGTCATCGTCGGTGGAAGGCCGAGAACCTCGCGCGCGAAGGTGTGGATGGTGTCCGGGCCGATCACGAAGGACAGGACGGCGACGATGACTGCGGCCACGATGACTGCCTGCGGGAACATGCGGTTGATGCCTGCGATGCGTTTGTGATCGGGGTCAACGCCAGCAGGCGCGTTCGGGTCTGACGGCGTCGTGGCCACCCGCATGATCGCGATGGCGAAGAGTGCGCCGCATAGCCCCACGAACAAGAGTGCATGGTCGGCGCCCAAGAGCGCGCCGAATAGCAGCAAGAGCAGGCCTTCGAGCACTGCGCCGATGATGAAGCCCGTTGGTTTTGGAGCGTTGTTGCCGGATGCGGCCATGGCCAAAAAGGTCCGTCTAGTTGGTTTTGCGCTTGCGCTGTATTTCCTGCCGTCGCATCGGCATGCGGTCAATCTGCGCGGCGAGTGCATTGAGGCTGAGTGGTTCGGATGAGCGGCGCTTTACGCCCGTGTCCTTGCCGACGAGGATGGTGCGGAATGCGCTTTTGGCCACGCCAAAGCGGCGGCGCAGGGCCGTGGCTGACAGGCCCGGTGTCCGACCAAAGCGTGCGCTGACTGCATCACCGACGATGAAGATAACAACCATATCTCGCTCGCGCAGTGCAGCTGCCCGGCCCGCGAGCAGCTGTTGCTGGCGTTTGAGGCGTGCATCGCCGGGAGAGGGTGCGAACACCAGCAGGGGGCGGCTATGCCAAGCGTAACGTTTCATTGATGCGTCCGCCGGTGCAGTAATGCCCGTTAAGGTGACGCACACAAGCAGGCTGACGATTGCTGCGATTGTCCGCACGAACAGGCTCCGATGACGAGCGTTGATTGTCTCCGCACAACCCCTCGATGCCAGCCCGGTTCCAGCGCGCGTCCGTTCAGATGGCGAGGTAATCGTGACGGAGTGCTTCGTTCTCCAGCACTTCTTTCGCGGAGCCGACAAAGGCCACTTCGCCGGTATCAAGGATCAGCGCCTTGTCGGCCAGCTTGAGCGCTGCGACGGCATTTTGCTCCACGATGATGGTCGTGATGCCGGCATTTCGCACTTCGATCAAGGCCTTCTCGATGTCGTGACGCACAACCGGCGCAAGGCCTTCATACGGCTCATCGAGGAGGAGAAGTTTCAGGTTACGCGCCAGCGCACGGCTGATCGCAAGCATCTGCTGTTCACCGCCAGAAAGCGTTGTGCCCTCCTGCTTGCGGCGTTCCTTGAGCCGAGGGAAGAGCTCAAAAATGCGCTCATACTCCCAACCGGTGTCACCGGAGATGGTGGCGAGCTGGAGATTTTCCTCCACGGTGAGGCCCTGAATGATGCAGCGTTCTTCCGGGACAAGCTGAATGCCGGCGAGTGCTGCGTCGTGAGACTTTGCGCCGTGCAATGGCTGGCCTTGCAACCAGACCTCGCCAGAGCGGAGTTCTGGCTCTCCGGCGCGGGCGATCGCGCGCAGCGTGGAGGTTTTGCCCGCACCGTTTCGCCCGAGCATGGCGAGGATCTCGCCCTCGTTCACATCGAACGAAACGTCCTGCACGACGTAACTGTCGCCGTAGTAGGCGTTGAGACCGCGTACGGCGAAGTACGCGGTGGAGGGATCGGCTGCGAGGGCCGCCGCGTCACCGCCCTGCGGAGGTGCTGCATGTGTTGCAGGCGCCGCGGGGTCTACCGACGGCGCGGCGGTTGCGGTCGCGTTCGTCATCACGGCGTCCTGCGCGGGTATGTCGTTCATCGTCGTCATACCTCTTCTTCCCCGAGATAGGCCTCTTTGACCTTCGGATTGTTCTTCACTTCGTCCGGTGTGCCCTGCGCGATGATCCGGCCGCCGGCGAGCACGCTGATGCGGTCGGCGAGCGAAAACACGACATGCATATCATGCTCGATGATGACCTTCGTCATGCCGCCTTCCTTGATCTGCTTGAGCAGGTCGATCGTGGCGTTGGTGTCATGACGCGCCATGCCGGCGGTTGGCTCGTCGAGAAGCAGCAAGCGGGGATGCTGGATTAGGCCCATCGCCAACTCGAGACGGCGCTTGTCACCGCGCGACATCGTGGAGGCGTTGGCGGTGATCTGGGCTTGCAGACCGACGCCGCGCAGCACGCTTTCGGCCTCATCGCGGATCGCCGTCTCGCCAAACATGCTGGAGAATGGGTTGAGCTTGAATTGACCATCGCGGCTCGAAAGCGCCGGCACCATCGTGTTCTCGATGACGGTCAGCTCGGGGAAGACTTCCGGTGTCTGGAAGACGCGGGCGACGCCAAGCTGGTTGATCTCGTACGGCGTGCGGCCTGTGAGAATCTCGCCGTCGAACGTGACCGATCCGCGATCTGGCTTTAGTCGACCGACACAGACGTTCAGCAAAGTCGACTTGCCGGCGCCGTTCGGCCCGATGATCGCGTGGGTCTCGCCCTCGCGGACATCGAGATCGACGTCGGAGAGGGCGTGCAGCCCGGCGAAGCTTTTGTGCACGTCGTTGATGTGCAGAACGGTGTTCGGCGTTCCGCGCTCGAAGGTGCGCCCCTCATCCGGGGAGATCGCTTCCTGAAAAGACATCTGTCGTCTCCCTCTTATTCCGCCGGTGCCGCTGACGCCGCGCCATCGGTTGCATCGCGCCCGTCGCCGGAGCGCTTGCGGAAGGCATCGCCAATCTTGCGGAAGCCTTCCATCAGGCCGCCCGGCAGGAAGATGACGATGACCATGAAGAGCAGGCCAAGCGTCAGGTGCCAGCCCTTGCCAACGAAGGGATAAATAATCCCGACGACGACATCCGACAGGCCATCTGGCAGCCAGGAGAACCATCCTTCAAGAATCGTCGCGTTGATCTTGGAGAGGATATTTTCCATGTACTTGATGAGCCCGGCGCCGAGCACGGGACCGATGAGCGTGCCGACCCCACCAAGGATGGTCATCAGGACGACCTCGCCCGAGGCTGTCCAAAACATCCGCTCCGCCCCCGCCTGTGTGTCCATCGAGACCATCAGTCCGCCGGCAAGCCCGGCATACATTCCGGAGATGACGAACGCCGCCAGTGCGTATGGCCGGGTACTCACACCGGTGAAGCCGAGGCGGTTCTGGTTGGATTTCACGGCGCGAAGCATCAACCCGAACGGCGAGCGGAAAATGCGGATCGCGATGTAAAAGCTGATGAGCATCGCGACGGCGGCGACGTAATAGCCGACGTTGAAGGTGAATTCCCACCCGCCGACCGCCAGCACATGCGACGACGTCATCTCGAAGCCGAACAGATTGGCTGAGGGGATCGTGCCGTCGGTGACCGGGGCATCGAGCACACGGCTATCGCTCAGTTTTGGTTGCAGGCCCGTCTCACCGCCCGTGAGGTTGAGCCCAAGCCAGCGGCCCAGCACATCCGAGTATGCCATCGCGTACGCCATCTGTGCGAACGCGAGCGTGAGGATGGAGAAGTAAATCCCTGAGCGCCGCAGGCAGATGAACCCGATGACGACGCTGAACAGCCCGGCCACGATGACACCGAGCGCGATGGCCGGGATGATGTTCATCGTCAGGATCTTCATCATCCAGATCGCGGCATAGGACCCGATGCCCAGGAAGGCCGCGTGCCCGAAGCTGAGATAGCCGGTGAGGCCGAAGAGGATGTTGAAGCCGATCGCGAAGATGCCGAAAATGACGAAGCGCTGCATGAGATCCGGATAACCGGCGTTGAACTGCGCGAGAGCAGAGTCGACCGGAAACGGGTTGAGCAGGAAGGGTGCGAATGCGGTGATCAGGGCGACGAGGCCCAGCAACTGGAAGTCCGAGCGTTGCAATCCGAGCATGACGTCAATCCTCCATCACGCCTGCGCGCCCCATCAAACCGCGCGGCCTGGTAAGCAGCACGATGATGGCGACGAGATACAAAATGACCTGGTTGATGGCCGGCACGACCTCGAGAACCGCGCCCATCGAGGCGAAACTCTCGAGAATGCCGAGCATGAACCCGGCAAGCACAGCGCCCGGTAGCGAGCCCATGCCCCCGACAACAACGACCACGAAACTGAGCACGAGGAAGTCCATGCCCATGTGATAGTTTGGCGAGTTGATCGGTGTGTACATGACGCCCGCAAGACCGGCGACGGCGGCCGCCAGACCGAACATGATCGTGAAGCGACGGTCGATGTTGATCCCGAGCAGGCCCACCATCTCGCGGTCCGCCATGCCGGCGCGGACGACCATCCCGAATGTTGTGAACTGCAGGAACGCAAACACCGCCCCGATGATCACCGCGGCGAATGCGAAGTAGATCAGCCGCCAGTAGGGATAGATGATAGTGTTGGCGTCGAAGCCGAGCATGGCGCCAAAATCAAACGATCCGGCGAAAACGGCCGGTGCCGGTGTCGGGATCGGGTTGGCGCCGTAGAAATACTTGATGATTTCCTGCAGCACGATCGCGAGCCCGAAGGTGACCAGGATCTGATCGGCGTGAGGACGCTTGTAGAAGTGGCGGATCAGCCCGCGCTCCATGATCACGCCAATCAGCATCATGATCGGGATCGCGAAAAGGATCGATAGCGGGACGGCCCAATCTATTATCCCTTGCGCAACTGCTGGGCCAAAGATGTCCTGAAGATACGGGACGTCCACTTTCAGCGGATTGCCGAGAAAATCCG
>JBCAXC010000153.1:0-5938 GCA_038534255.1 Pseudomonadota bacterium | reverse complement strand
GAACAAGCTCGCCGCGCAGGGCATCAAGCTCGTTACCGATACCGAAGCGCTGGTGCACGTCACGGGGCATCCGCGACGCGCCGAACTCAAGCAGATGTATGAGTGGATCAAACCGCGCACGCTGATCCCGATGCACGGCGAAACGCGCCACATGAAGGAGCACGTCCGCTATGCCGAGGCGAACGGCGTTCCCAACGCGCTCTTTGTGGCGAATGGCACACTCGCCCGCTTGAGCGGCAAGACACCAAAAGTGCTGGACACACTGCCCACCGGCCGCATCTTCCGCGACGGGCGTTTGATGCTCGATCCGCAGGACCGCTCGGTCAGCGACCGTCGGAAACTCTCGAGCGTGGGCATCTGCGTCGTCTCGGTCGTCGTCTCCTCGAAAGGCGAAATCCTGATCGATCCGGACGTTGTCCTCGATGGCATTCCCGAGTTCGGCCCGGACGGCAAGGCCATGGACGAAATCGCATACGTCGCTGTCGATGGCGCACTGGAGAGCATGCCTAAGGCCCGCCGCCGCAACGTGGAAACGCTGGAGCGCGCCGTCACGAGAGCGGCCCGTGCGGCCATCGGTGATGCCTGGGGCAAGAAGCCGATTTGCAAGGCCATGATCGCCATCATTTGAGGGTGTTCGCACCCGCGACGAAGGAGAAGAAAATGCTCGGACGCTTGAACCATGTCGCCATCGCCGTACCCGATATCGCTGCGGCCACAGCAGTTTATCGCGATACGCTCGGCGCGACGGTGACAGACGCCGTCCCGCAGCCGGATCATGGCGTCACGACCGTCTTCATCGAACTCCCCAACACCAAGATCGAATTGCTCGAACCGCTCGGCGACGGTTCGCCGATCAATGGGTTTCTGGAGAAAAATGCATCGGGCGGCATCCACCACGTCTGCTACGAAGTGGAAAACATCATAGTCGCCCGCGATCGGCTCGTGAAAGAAGGCGCGCGCGTCCTGGGCGACGGCGAGCCCAAGATCGGCGCACATGGAAAGCCGGTTCTTTTTCTCCACCCGAAGGATTTCTGTGGCACGCTGGTCGAGCTTGAGCAGGCCTGAGATTGCCGCGATTTATCACGCACTGAAACGCCAACCTGAGGTGATGGCATGAGTGTCGTCTTCGCAATCGCCATCTACTTTGTGCTCTGGTGGACGGTATTGTTCGCCATTCTGCCGCTCGGTGTGCGCTCGCAGGATGAAGATGGGTCCGTCGTGCCGGGCACAGAACCGGGCGCGCCCATCGCGCCGCGCCTCCTGTTCAAAGCGTTGCTGACCACCGTCGTCTCCGCTGCGATTTTCGGCGCGGTCTACGCGCTCGATAGCATCGGAGTGATCAACATCCAGCAGTTCCTGTTCGGGCGCTGATCGCCAAAACGCAAAAAGCGAGGCTGTGAAGCCTCGCTTTTTCAGAGCAACCGCCCTGTTGGTGGGACGTCCTCGCCGGGCACGTTCCCCGGGGGCATCCGCTTCCTCCCAAGACTTGGGCGATGGCCGCCGCAGCGACCGCTGTCCATGTCTTTCGTCTAACGCACAACGACTGCAACCTAGACAACTCGTCGTGGCATGTCACCAGCCGATTTGCATCTTTTGCAGCATGGTGCCTACGAAATGTGCGGTGCGGGATGAACGAAGCGGCACAATTGCACGCCCCGGCGTTCGCCGGTATGCAGCGGGCATGTAAGTCACGTGCGGGCGAACCCACGCGCGTCGCGCCAATCTGAAATGTGCCATGCGGAGCCAGCATTCCATGCGGATGTCCCAGTATTTCGTGCCCGTGATGCGCGATACGCCCAAAGAGGCCGAGATCGTCTCGCACCAGCTCATGCTGCGCGCCGGCATGGTCCGTCAGTCGAGCGCAGGCATCTATTCCTGGCTCCCACTTGGCTTCCGCGTGCTGAAAAACATCGAGCGTATCGTGCGTGAAGAACAGAACCGCGCTGGCGCACATGAAGTGCTCATGCCGACGATCCAGCCTGCCGATCTGTGGCGCGAGAGCGGGCGCTATGATGCCTACGGTCCGGAGATGCTTCGGATCGCGGATCGCCATGACCGCGAGATGCTCTACGGTCCGACCAACGAAGAGCAGATCACACAGATTTTTCGCGACGGTGTGAAGTCGTACCGCGAGCTGCCGCGAAACCTTTATCACATCCAGTGGAAGTTCCGCGACGAGGTCCGCCCGCGGTTCGGCGTCATGCGCGGCCGCGAGTTCCTGATGAAGGATGCCTACTCCTTCGATCTGACGCCCGAGGCGGGGCGCGTCTCCTACAACAAGATGTTCGTCGCCTACCTGCGCACCTTCGCGCGCATGGGACTGACGGCCATCCCGATGGTCGCCGAGACCGGACCGATCGGCGGCAACCTCAGCCACGAGTTTCTCGTGCTCGCCAAGACCGGCGAAAGCCAGGTTTATCTCCACGCGGATCTGCTTGAAGAGCCCCTGCCGGGCGAAGGTGAGATGAGCGAAGCCGAGCTTCAGGAGACGGTTGATCGCTGGACCGAGCGTTACGCCGCGACCGACGACAAGTATGATCAGTCTGCCTTCGAAGCCGCCGTGCCGGAAGACAAGCGTGTCAGCGCGCGTGGCATCGAGGTCGGCCATATTTTCTTCTTCGGCACAAAGTACTCCGAGCCGCTGGGGTGTCGTGTGCAGGGGCCGGACGGGACAATGATCGACGTACAAAGCGGATCGTACGGCGTAGGCGTGTCACGTCTTGCCGGCGGAATCATCGAGGCGTTCCACGACGACGACGGCATCATCTGGCCAGCGTCCGTCGCGCCGTTTCATGTCGCCGTCATCAACCTGAAATCCAGTGATGCCGCGTGCGACGCCGCGTGCGAGAAATTCGAGCATGAGCTACAGGCGGCCGGCGTCGAAGTGCTGTACGATGATCGCGACGAACGCGCGGGTGCGAAATTCTCGACCATGGACCTGATTGGCATCCCGTATCAGGTGATCGTCGGGCCAAAGGGCATCAAGGCGGGAGAGTTCGAGGTCAAAACGCGCGCGAGCGGAGATCGGCAGTCGCTGTCACCTGACGCCACACACGCATTCCTGATGTCCGCACTCAAAGACGTGCTCTAACCACCCGACAGTTCGACCAGCTTTTCGCGAGCGAGGCGCCATCATGGCCGGTGAGCCAACATCCGCATTTGCGCCGTTCGAATGGCTGCTCGCGCGTCGCTATCTTCGCGCGCGCAAGAAGCAGGGGTTTATCTCCGTCATCGCCGGCTTCTCGTTTCTCGGCATCATGCTGGGTGTCATGACGCTGATCGTCGTCATGGCCGTCATGAACGGATTTCGCGAAGAACTGCTGACCAAGATGCTTGGCATCAATGGCCATGCGATCGTCCACAAGATCGGCGGAGATTTTCGGGACTATGACGACGTCGCCGCGCGGCTCGACAAGGTCGAAGGGGTGAAGGCCGCTCTCCCGCTCATCGAAGGCCAGGTTATGATGTCGGGCGCGACGCAGACGCTCGGCGCGCTGGTCCGGGGTATGCGCGGCGCAGACGTCACACGGATGGACCTGTTGACGGACAGCGTGCGCTTCGGCTCGCTCGAAGGGTTCGACACCGGCGAGGGCGTTGCCATCGGCACCCGCATGGCGAATGCACTCGGTGTCGTCGTTGGCGACAAGGTAACAATGGTCAACCCACGCGGCCGCACGACCGTCTTCGGCACCAAACCCAACATCAAGCGCTACACGGTCGCCGCAATTTTTGAGATCGGCGTCAGCGAATATGACCGCACGATCATCTTCATGCCACTCAAGGAAGCCCAGGGCTTCTTCAATCAGCCGCAACGCGTCACCGTGCTCGAAGTGCTGGCCGACAATCCGCAGAGCATGGACGCGCTCGCCGACGATCTGAAGCGCGCGGGTGGCCCGACGCTCCACATCACCGACTGGCGGGAGCGCGACGGCGCATTTCTCTCCGTGCTCGACGTCGAGCGTAACGTCATGTTCATCATCCTCTCGCTCATCGTGCTCGTGGCGACGCTCAACATCATCTCGGGCCTGATGATGCTGGTGAAGGACAAGTCCCGCGACATCGCAATCATGCGCACCATGGGCGCGACACAGGGCGCGGTGATGCGCGTGTTCCTGATCACAGGCGCGAGCATCGGCGTGGTCGGCACACTTGCTGGCTTCATCCTCGGCCTGCTGATCTGCTGGAATATTGATCCGATCTACAACTTCGTTGCGTTCATCCTTGGTCGTGAACCGTTCGACCCGAACATTTATTTTCTCTCCCGTCTGCCCGCACAAATGAACCTGTGGGAGACCGGTTCCGTCGTGGCGATGGCACTGACCCTCTCCGTGCTCGCAACGCTCTATCCGTCGTGGAAGGCGGCAAGCACTGACCCCGTGGCGGCCCTGCGCTATGAGTGAGGCGGTCGTTCAACTCCGAGGGCTCTCGCGCACCTATACGCAGGGTGAACGTGCGATCGCCGTGCTTGACGCTGCCGATGCCGATCTGCGCGCCGGCGAAGCCACTGCACTTGTCGGCCCGTCAGGTTCCGGCAAATCCTCCCTGCTGCACATTGCCGGGCTGCTGGAGAAACCCGATGCGGGTGAGGTTATGATCGACGGGCGCGACTGCATTGCACTCAGTGACGCCGAACGCACCGCGATCCGCCGCTCGACCATCGGTTTCGTCTATCAGTTCCACCACCTGCTGCCGGAGTTCTCCGCCGCGGAGAACATCGTTGTGCCGCAGATGATTGCCGGCAAGGCGCGCAAGGATGCCCGCGTGAAGGCCGACGCGTCGCTGGCGCTGATGGGCCTTGAGGGCCGGGGCAGTCATCGCCCGGGCGAACTCTCCGGCGGCGAACAACAACGCGTCGCCATCGCCCGTGCGCTGGCCAACGAACCGAAGATTCTCCTCGCCGACGAGCCGACAGGAAACCTCGATCCCGAAACCTCGGAGCGGGTGTTCCAGCAACTCATGGACATCATCCGGACGAGCGGCGTCGCCGCCCTCATCGCCACCCACAACATGGACCTCGCGCGACGCATGGACCGGGTGCTGACGCTGGACGCGGGGAAGCTGGTGGAGGGATAAGCAGCAATGGCACGATGCGATCACTGTGGCGGGCTTGGATATAAATCCAACAGCAAGCAGGTGACGTGCCAGGGGTGTGCCGGGGCGCTCGACGACACTCGCAACGCGCCAGATTTTGTTGAGACAGCATCGCCGGATGCCGTTGAGTTGCACGTTGTCCAAGGCCCGCCACCCGTTCAGTTGGCTTTCCCCAGATAGTGCCGCAGTAGCGGGAGGCGATCGTTGCCGAAGAACAGTTTGCCGTCGCAAACGAATGAGGGGACGCCAAAGGCGCCGGCAGCGATGGCGGCTTCGGTGTTCTGCGTCAGGCGATGGGATGTCTCGTCTGCCTTGATCGCCGCAATAAGCGCGTCGGGATCGATCCCCAACATTTTCGCCTCCGCAAGAATTTCCGGCAGATCGAATGGCCAGGCGTCACGCACGAACATCAGTTCGTAGAGCGTCTGGTGCCAGCGTGTGCCGCCGCCGAGATCTTGCCCGGCGAGTGCGGCAAGCGCGATCATCCGCATTTTCTCCCAACCAAACCCCTTCCACCAAAGGTCGCCATCTTCCTCGGGCGGCTCACGATAGGGGACGGCGTAGTAGTCCACCCAGTCCGCGAGGTCGCGCTCGCGATAGGGCGAGCGGTACTGGCCGGATGGTGGCGCGCCGTTGAACGGATCGCTGTTGGAGCTTCGCCGTAGCTCGTTTCCGTCAACCGGCGTCCAGATCACCTGGCGTCCGGTTTCTCGGGCGACAACATCCATCTGCGTGGACGCGAGGTACGCGTACCGGCTCGGGATTGCGAAGTAGAAGGTGATTGGAGTTTTCATGATGTCGACCTTCGTCACTGGGAGTGCGCTTGACCTGTTATCATCTACGGCGC
>JBCAXC010000152.1:0-5943 GCA_038534255.1 Pseudomonadota bacterium | reverse complement strand
ATCAACGTTGTAGCCAAGTGCGTCGAGTCCATCCCGCAGATAAGCGTGGTTGCGGTGAAGCTGCTCTTGTCGCCAGGTCTCGGTCGCAAAGACGTCGAGCACCGCGTCATATCCGGCGACCTCATGCTGAAGCACCGAGGTGCTGAAAATTACCGGCAACGACTCGTAACGAAAATACTCGGCATTACGCGCGGAGCAGGCGATCGCGCCACCGCGGCTTGCGACGGCTTTCGACAAGCCGATGGTCCGGAAGTGAACCCGGTCCGCAATCCCCAGCGCCAGACACAACCCGCCACCATCCACCCCATGCGCACCGAACGAGTGCGTCTCGTCGACAACGAGCACGCAGTCATGGCGCTCGACGATCTCGACAATCTCTTCGAGCGGCGCAACGTTGCCATCCGTGCTGTAGAGCGCGTCGACGACCACGATTCCGGCGCCGTGTTTCAGTATCTGCCGCTCGAGATGCGCCGCACTGTTGTGCCGGAACGGTAGGGCTACGGCTTTCGCACTCGACACCCCTTCCCAAAGCGAGATGTGCGCCTTCATATCCAGAAACACATTGCCGCCCGGCTCCGTAATCGCCTGGATCAAGCCGACGTTGGCGCAATAACCGGAATTGACGAGCACCGCTGATTCCGCACGTACGACGCCCGCCAGTCGGTCTTCAAATCGCGCAATCGCATCCTTCTCCTGATGCAACCAGACCCTCGAGACCGCGTCGCCATGCCCGCTCGCGCGCAGTGATTTGATTTCCGCGGCGATCACCTTGGGATGTCCGGCAAGGCAGAGATAGTCGTTGGTGCGCAGCTGGATATCGCTTGCTCCGGCCGATCGCCCTTTCATCGGATGCCCACCGGCCCACGCGTTCTCGACGCGCTCTGTGTAGTAGCGCTGGATCCGGTGATGCAGGAACTCCGGATCATCCGGGCTCGTCGCCTGCATAGCTTTTATGTCGAGTGCGGAAGGTTTCGAAGGACGCATACGCCATGTCTCCAGTCAATCACCGGCGATCGCTCAGTATGAGCCACAATTTTGCAAACCCATGACACGCGGAATGCCAGTAATACGGGAAACGACCAGCCCTTCCCCTCGCGCGATACTTTCTTAAAACTTGCTGAAAATCTACCGATTTTTCCGCGGCATGGCGCTTTATCAATGTTGCAGACGAAACAAATGCGGCCCGCTGCAGTTCCGCAGCGAGCCGTGATTCTTCGAAGTTCAATGGTTCTCGATGACCGGATGATCGAACGAGAAATCCGGGCTCAAAGAGCGTTAGCCGTCTTCGTCATCTGATTTCACCGGGACTATCGCGGACACGCTCGCATTCGGATCGTCGTCGTCTTCAATAAACGTGTTGTCGTTCTCGTCGCTATCACCGTCGACATCCACATCGCCGGTGTCGATGTCAGCCAACTCATCGGCCTCATCATCATCGTCGTCCGTGTCCGGCTCATCGGCAGGAACGGCGGCCGCCGCAACGGGCGTATCAACCTCATCCGGCTCGTCCTCGACCTCAGCAACCTCAGCGCCGCTCAGCTTGAACTCAGCGCCGCACATCGGACAGATGATCGGCGAGTTTTCCAGATCGTAGAACCGCGCGCTGCAGCTCTGACATGTGCGTTTCGTTCCGCGCGCAGCTTTCTGCGACATGGCAAACCTCGTCGGTAGGGAAAGGCGTGATGTGCGGTCAGGCGACGCCCGCCGACCGCCCGCCTCCCTGCCATGAAGGCTTGCAACATGTCAAAAGCTTCCTGTCATTGCTGCGACCACCGCAGCACAAGTGAAATTGACAGGGCTCGCGCCGTCGCAAATAGTGCTGCCACGTCCAGCGCCTGCGCGCTCACACCGTTTGTGGTCGAAAGTTCTCATCATGGCTGAAGGTCAGCCCGCCGAGGCCACTGCGCCCGGTGATCCCGGATCTGCGACCAGTGGCGCAGCTCTCGTTTCGTACGCAGGCGCATCACTGTCCGGCGAAATCACAGCACCCGGCGACAAGTCGATCTCGCACCGCGCGCTCCTGCTCGGTGCACTCGCAATCGGCGAAACCCGTGTCGAGGGGTTGCTAGCGTCCGAAGATGTAATTGCGACCGGGACGTGCCTGCAGGCCATGGGCGTGCAGATCGAAGGCGGGCCGTTCAAAGCCGACGCGCAAGCGCCGTCGCGCTCGTGCCGCATTCAGGGCTGCGGCCTCTTTGGCCTCACCCAGCCGGGAAAGGATTTGGACTTCGGCAACTCAGGCACCGCGGCACGGCTGATGATGGGCATCCTCGCCGGACAAGATTTTGCTGCACGGTTGGTCGGCGACGCCTCGCTCAGCATTCGTCCAATGGAGCGGGCGTTGAAGCCTTTGCGCCAGATGGGATTGCAGGTCGACGGCAGCAGCTCGACCCTGCCGGGCACGTTGCCACTCACCATTCGCGGCCCCGGAGACCTGATCCCGATCCGCTACGTGCTGCCGGTCGCCTCCGCGCAGGTCAAATCTGCCATCCTGCTCGCCGGTCTGCACGCAGCCGGCGAAACGACCGTCATCGAGCCCGCACCGACGCGCGACCACACCGAAATCATGCTGACCGCATTCGGCGCAGAGGTCGCAACGCGAGATACGCCTGACGGGCGAGCGATCACTGTCAAGGGCGAGCCACACCTGATCGGCCAGACGATCACGGTGCCGGGCGACCCGAGCTCAGCCGCGTTTCCCATTGCTGCGGCACTGATCACCCCCGGCTCCTGCGTCACAGTGAAAAACGTGCTTCTCAACCACACGCGGACCGGTTTTCTGACCAGCATTCAGGAAATGGGCGCCGACATCACCTTCACCAACGAGCGTGAAACCGGCGGAGAGCAGATTGCGGACATCACGGTGCGCCACGCGCCCTTGCACGGCATCACCGTGCCAGCTGATCGCGCGCCCTCCATGATCGATGAGTATCCCGTCTTTGCTGTCGTCGCCGCGCACGCGACCGGTGAGACTTTCATGCCCGGTCTTGAGGAATTGCGCGTCAAGGAGAGTGATCGGCTCGCCATTACCGCCGCCGGGCTCACAGCCAACGGGATCGACGTCACCGAGGGCGAAGACAGCCTGACCGTCCGCGGCGTGGGACAGAACGCCAAAGCCGCAGGCGGCGCATCCATCGCGACACACCTCGACCATCGCATCGCCATGGCATTTCTGACCCTCGGCCTCGCCACCGAAAAGCCCGTCACCATCGACGACGGCCGTGTTATCGAGACGAGCTTTCCGGGTTTCGCGCAGCTGATGCGCGGCCTCGGCGCAGACATCCGACACGCGACCTCATGATTATCGCGATCGATGGACCTGCCGCATCCGGGAAAGGCACGCTGGCCCGCCGCGTCGCCGCACACTATGGGCTGCGCTATCTGGATACCGGATCGCTCTACCGTGCTGTCGCCCGCGATGTGCTGGCCAACGATGGCGATCTGCGCAATGTCACAACGGCAACCAGCGCCGCCCGAGCGCTCGATCCGGCCTCTCTTGACGATCCCGTGCTGCGCGAGCGTGGCGTTGGCGAGGCCGCGTCGATCGTCGCCCGTATCCCGGAAGTGCGCAACGCGATCCTCGATTATCAAAGGGACTTTGGGGCGAAGCCTCCGGGCGCCGTGATCGATGGTCGGGACATTGGCACGATCGTCTGCCCGGATGCGGATGCAAAGTTGTTCGTTGTCGCAGACCTCAAAATCCGCGCCCGGCGTCGGTTCGAAGAACTCCGCGGCAAGGACTTTGATGTCACCATCGAGCAGGTGACCGACGAAATCCGCAACCGCGATCGTCGAGATCTTGAGCGTGAAGTCGCCCCATTGGCGCAGGCGGAAGATGCATGCTTGCTGGATACCTCGGATTTAAGTATACCGGCGGCAACTTGGGCAGCGGTCGAACTCATCGACGCGATGCACAGGCGATGAAATTGGGGTCTCACCGCACGCGGTGATGCCCCGTTTTGCGTTTTCATCGGATCGCGCGCGGAGCACATGGCTCGGCGTACGCATCCCCTGAGACCGTCAGATACTCCAGAAAGACGATCCCGTGCGGGCCTCGCCACGGTGGTCCTCTGTCGCGACAGGGACCGGTCGAAGCTCGCGAAGACCAACTCTAACCCTCGCCGCGCCGCAATCAGGCGACGCCGCAAACAGGACATTACATGAACGCCACTGCCGCCCAGAGCTCCGAGAGCATGAACCCGTCGACCGCAGATTTCGCGGCGATGCTGGAAGAAAGCTTCGGCGCCGAAACCCTGCAGGAAGGATCCGTTGTCAATGGCACCGTGGTCGCGATCGAAAAGGACCTCGCGGTCATCGACGTCGGCTTGAAGACAGAAGGGCGCGTGCCACTCCGCGAATTTTCAGTTCCCGGCAGCGAAGCAGACATCACAGTCGGCAGTGAGGTCGAGGTCTACCTTGAGCGCGTCGAGAATGCGCTCGGTGAAGCCGTCCTCTCGCGCGAGAAAGCCCGCCGCGAAGAAAGCTGGATCCGCCTTGAGAAGAAATTTGCCGACGGCGAAAAGGTCGAGGGCATGATCTTCAACAAGGTGAAGGGTGGCTTCACGGTCGATCTCGACGGCGCTGTCGCCTTCCTGCCGGGCAGCCAGGTCGACGTCCGCCCGGTGCGGGACATTGGCCCGTTGATGAAATCACCGCAGCCGTTCCAGATCCTGAAGATGGACAAGCGCCGCGGCAATATCGTCGTCTCCCGCCGCTCGATCCTCGAAGAAACCCGTGCTGAACAGCGCACAGAGATCGTGGCGCGCCTCGCCGAAGGTCAGATCATTGAAGGCGTCGTGAAGAACATCACGGACTACGGTGCCTTTATCGATCTCGGCGGCATCGACGGCCTGCTCCACGTGACCGACATGGCATGGCGTCGCGTCAGCCACCCAAGCGAGATCGTCACCGTTGGCGATACGACAAAGGTGCAGATCATCCGGATCAACCAGGAAAGCCAGCGCATCTCGCTCGGCATCAAGCAGCTCCAGGCTGATCCGTGGGAAGGCATCGAAGCGAAATACCCGGTCCAGGCACGTTACACCGGCAAGGTCACGAACATCGCCGACTATGGCGCGTTCGTTGAGCTTGAGCCCGGCGTGGAAGGTCTCATCCACGTCTCCGAGATGAGCTGGACGAAAAAGAACGTCCATCCTGGCAAGATTGTCGCGACCAGCCAGGAAGTCGAAGTTCAGGTGCTCGAGGTCGACCCACAGAAGCGCCGCATCTCGCTTGGCCTCAAGCAGACCCAGGAGAACCCCTGGGAGCAGTTCGCCGAAACCTTCAAGGTCGGCACGAAAGTCGAGGGCGAGGTTCGCAACATCACCGAGTTCGGTCTCTTCATCGGTCTCGAAGGTGGCGTGGACGGCATGGTCCACCTGTCCGACATCGACTGGAACCGTCCGGGCGAAGAAGCGATCAACGACTACAACAAGGGTGACACCGTTCAGGCGACCGTCCTTGAAGTCGATCCGGACAAGGAGCGCATCTCGCTCGGCATCAAGCAGCTTGACGGCGATCCGCTCGAAAATGCCGGCGACCTGCGTCGCGGCAGCCGCGTGACATGCGAAGTCGTCAAGGTCGAAGACGGCGGCATCGAAGTCGCCATCGCCGACACCGAGGCGCTCGCCTACATCCGCCGCTCCGATCTCTCGCGCGATCGTGCTGAACAGCGCCCCGAGCGCTTCTCGGTCGGCCAGAAAGTCGATGCGGCCGTCACTTCGATCGACGCACGTTCACGCAAGGTCTCGCTGTCAATCAAGGCACTCGAGATCGCCGACGAAAAGGACGCCGTCGCGCAGTTCGGCTCGTCCGACAGCGGCGCCCGTCGTTGCGTGTCCTGCGGAGATAACGCGATCAGTTGGCGGCGTCGTCGCCACCTTCTTTTTGCTTGAGAGCGGCACCGAGAATGTCGCCCAGCGATGCGCCGCTGTCGGACGAGCC
>JBCAXC010000151.1:0-5947 GCA_038534255.1 Pseudomonadota bacterium | reverse complement strand
CGATCAGCACCAGCCGCCCGTGGCAGCCGTCTGAGCGATCGGATCCGAAGCGCCGCCACAGAGACGCCGATCCGCGACAATTAAAGGTGCGTAAGGTAGGAAAAGGCTGTTGCGAAAAAATCCGAACGGGAAGGAGCGCATCATGGTCCTCAGTCGCATCCGGATTGGCATGTCGATCGGGCTGCTGATGCTCGCGCTGTTTCCCGCACCGACGATGTCGGCCATGGCCGAGAGTGACACAAACGTCGGAGCCGAAACGCAAACCAAAGCAAACGCAGCCAAACTCGATGCGCTCTTCAGCGCGCTGGATCGCGCCGCCGACCAAAGCGCCGCCGATGAGCTGACCGCGCAAATCTGGGACGCCTGGCACGTGACCGGCCACGCCGAGCGCGACTTGATGATCGCCAAGATCAGAACGGCGCTCCGCCGTCAAAACCTTCCTCGCGCGCTTGGCCTCGCCGGTGTGCTCGTCAAATCCGCGCCGGACTATGCCGAGGCGTGGAACAAGCGCGCGACGGTCAACTACATGGTTGGCCGCCTTGACGAATCCCTTGCCGATATCGAGCGGACTTTGGCGCTGGAACCGCGGCACTTCGGGGCGCTCTCGGGGCGTGCGCTGGTCCTGACGGACAAGGGAGACAAAGCCGGCGCGCTGGCCGCGATTGAAGAGGCGATGCGGATCCATCCGTTCTTGCGCGGCGCCAAGCGGATCATCGAGCGAAACGGTGGAACCTGGCGTCCACGCCAGCCCATCTAGGGCGGCCGCCCCAGCCTATTTGAGGCGTTCGCGCCTGCGGAGCAGTGTGCGCCTGTCCCCAACCCACAGCGGTGATCTGTGCACAACTTCCCGGCAATGCCGCCAAATTCGTCACAGCAAACCGAGACCAGAGGGGAGGCGCACCCTTTGGCTTGTCACATCGCGCCAAACCACCCAGTCTCAGCCAAACGATTCGATGCGTGCCGTTGGTTTGAAAGCATGCATTGCAGATCCTGAGCGGGGGCGATCATGGATAAGCTGCAGACATTCAAGAAGCTGCGCAAGCAGCTCGCAGCAGAGTATGAAGCTGAAATTCTGGCAGTGAATGACCTGCTGAATCACGGCGTCGAAGGTCTGAGCGGCACACAGACAACGCTCAACACATCGACCCGCGACAACGAGAGCGCGATTGGCGAAGCGCGTCGCGCGATGGCCGAGGATGTGCAAAACTCCATCCGCATGGTGATGCAGCGCTATGCCCGCAATCTCGAGGACGAGATCAACGATCTTGGTCTTCTCAAGAAAGATCTTGAGGCGGTGAACGTTTCACTCGCCAAGTTTGACCGCGACTGGGCACCTGAGCCACCGATCGAGAAGATGCAGCGCCCGGCTGCGCCTCAGCCCATCATGGAAGAGAGCCCGGTTCTCAATCTGCGCAATCCGTTCCAGGAGCCGGTGGCCCCGCATGGCAAGCCGACAGCGTTTCTGGATCGCTCGGCCGAGATGCCCAGTGGACAGACGAACGGGCAGGGTAAACCGACCTAGCCGAGGCGGCACGGAAGCGGACGTTAGCTCTTAGCCACACTCAGTGTGACGCACGTGCTGCCCACTGCAATGGCCGCTGGACATCCCAGCCCTCGCTCCAGCGATACTCCCAGACGACCTCGCCGTCCTGACCGTTGAGCCGCAACACCTCGACCTCACCGGTCTCGGCGTCATAGCCCAGCACATGTTGCCCGGTGTGCATGTTGAACGGCAGCAGCACGGAAAAGCCGGTCCGCCATCCCCCTTCCGCCGCGAGCTCACTGCCCGTTGGAGCGAGGGAGCGCACCTCCCACCCGCCCGTTCCCGGCTCATAGACGAACACAGCTGATGATGGCGCTGGCAAAAGCTCGATTAATCGTTCGCCCGGGCGCCAGGGTTCCTCCCAGAGCTGCAGAAACCTGTCTTCGCCGTCCACCGCCGCCATGAGCTGCGCAGAGCCGCCCTCCTGATTTTGCCCAAAGATGATCAGCCCGTCCTGACGTTCGAGGATGTGCAGATGATCCCACTCCGGTGGCAACCCGGCCGGTCCGCCAAGCCGTAGCGCGTTCGGTCCTGTCGGGTCGGGGCCGATCATCCATGTCGCACCCGTCTCCCGGTTGTAGCCCATGAGCGCCGGCGTCGTGCCGTCCATCCGGCTGATGCGCGATATGATCGTCCACTCATCCGCTGATGCGACATCCTCCGCGCGCCGCATGATGTCGACACCGGTGCCGTCTTCGCGCACCCGGCCAAGCGCGATCCGCTGCCCCGTGCCGTCGACGAACAGCAGCCCGGCATGGCCGTCGGTGAACGTGAACGACTGCACATCCGTCCACCCCGGCTCAAGCGGCTCGCTCCACTGCTCGAAGCTGAGTTCATCCGCGCCCTCCGTCGGATCGAACGCGTCAAGCGCGGCCAGTCCATCAAAATGCGGCGCGGTCTTGTAGGCGAAAAGACCCGGTCGGTCGTCGATACGATTGACAGTCAAAGGGATAAATCTCCGGTACGCAGGCGCAGGCAATTTGTTTGGTCCGCGTGATAGCGGCTCACGCGTCGCGGAGCCAGCGCACGACTGTCGCGGCGGCCTCATCCGGCGGGAAGACCGGGTAGAACGCGTGGGCCACCCGTCCGTCGTCAATCACCAGCGTGACGCGTTTGATCATCCGCTGCGCATCGACGATGAATGTCGGCAGCCGCATCGCATCCGCCAGCGCGCAGTCACGGTCGCTCAGCAGGGCAAACGGCAGGTGCAATCGCTCCGCCGCCTCGCGTTGCGCTACGCTGGTCTGGGTTGAGAGCCCGAAAAGCTGGCGTACCCCGAGCGCCTTCAACTCCGCATCATGATCGCGGAACGCACACGACTGCGGCGTGCACCCGCGCGCACCGGGGATCATGTCCCACCCGTCCGGGAGCGGCGTGCCGGGCGTCCCGGTCATCGGATAGGCGTAAACGACGGTGCGGCCTTCCAACTGCGCGAGGCTGACCTCCCGCCCGTCACTTGCCATGAGCACGACGTCAGGCACGACCAATCCCTTCAGATGGTCGGCACCGCCATCATCTTCGGGAGCCGGAATGGTCGACCAGTCGACGTCCAGGAGGTTGGTCATGCGCTGTGTCTGTCCGTGCGACCGGCGCGACATGCGCCGTCAGGGAGAGTGGTGCGGGCGGCGGGACTTGAACCCGCAAGGAGTTGCCTCCGAGGGATTTTAAGTCCCTTGCGTCTACCGATTTCGCCACGCCCGCGGCACGCATTTCATACCCCGCCGACGCCTCACTTGGAACCGCCTGCACGCGGACCGACTGGCGCGAGCACCTCATAGACCTGTTCGCCATGTCTGCCATGATCCATCGCGGCGCGCACGAGAAGATACAGAACGACCGCGCAGACAACGTGCCACCCGGCGTGTGTGCCAAACGTGTGACCATTGACGATCGTCGCATCGCAGACGGTATGGTCGATCGTGCGCAGGACGAGCGCGATCGCAAATAGTCCCGCAGCGCTCAATAGCCAGGCCCCACCCGGATGTCTCCGTCTCTGCATCAGTCCGCCAACGAGCATCACCACACCGAGCGCCGGCAGCAGAACCGTCGACCCGTTGAGCGCAATCGTCGCCGCTGGAAACGCGAGCATCGCACCCGTCATCGCCAGAAACGCGAGCACGAGCAGCATCGCAATGCCGGGGGGCAACCCGAGGAAGCGGATCAGCGCGAAATTCAGATAGGCAAGAATGAAGAGCGCAATCGGCAGAACATCGCCAAGAATGGCCCAGGGCGCCGCGAACACATGCAGTCCGGCGCTGCCGAGCCCGATCAGGGCCATGAGCGCAATGAAGACCGCCACGTCGCGATCACGCAATCGTTCAGCATAGGCGCGCCACCGCAATCCGGCGAGGATAGCCGCGACGAGAAATGCGAGGTTCGTCAGAACGTTTACAGGTTCAGCCGAAAGCCGGTCGGATTGACCGCGCTCGCAATAGGCGAACAGTTGCGTGAGAGCCTCAACATCCATTGCCGCTTTCCCCGATGTCCCCATTGAACAACGCATGCCGCACGCGCACGGCCACGCGATCATCACTACGCTTGTATTGTGGCGCACCCATATGTGCTATCTGAGGCGTGCGCATGCTGGCTGCGTCATGCGCACCTGATCGATCACAGGAGACGACATCCGATGACGCCTCTGCAAACGCCGAACCTGATCACAGGCCCGATGGCCGTCGTCGCGCTCGCCGTCACACTCATGGCGACGATAGCGTTGACGAGCACACCAGCTAACGCCTTCGGTCGCCCCGCACCTGACTACTCCTCCGGCTACGTCACCGCGCACAGTCTGAACGGGAACGGCACCCTCACCGCAGCCGTGCGTCCGGCTGCACGAGGTGGCTGGCAGTTTCGCACACCCGGCGGCAACTGGCAGGATTGCGAAGGCGACTGCGCAGTAACGCTCCGCAACAAGGTCCTCGATTTCTGGGACAACAACGCGACGCGCTCGTATCCGGGACGGGGCATAACGCTCGGCATCACGTACTAGCGCCGCCCGCAATGAACCGGCCGCTCGAGCCTACGCCGCACTTCGCGCCCTCAGTCTGCCCGCATGACTGCCCGTCCACCTGCGCGCTCGAGATCGAGGTGCTGGACGCAAACACCATCGGCCGGGTCCGTGGCGCGAAGGACAACAGCTATACGGACGGCGTGATCTGCGCGAAAGTCGCCCGGTACGCTGAGCGTGCGCATCATCCGGATCGGTTGCTCCACCCGCTGCGTCGAACCGTGTCCGGGCGCTACGCCCGTGTCTCGTGGGACGACGCCCTGGATGAGGTGGCGGACCGCTTCCTCACGATAGAGCAGGACCACGGAGCAGACGCCGTCTGGCCGTACTACTTTGCGGGCACGATGGGGCTCGTCATGCGCGATGGCATCAATCGCTTGCGCCACGCAAAACGCTACGCCGGGCAACACAACACCATCTGCACAACGCCGGCCTGGACCGGCATCCATGCAGGCACAGGCCGCCTCGCTGGCGTCGATCCACGCGAAATGGCCGCGTCAGACGTCGTTGTGATCTGGGGCACCAATCCGGTGCATACACAGGTCAATGTGATGACGCACGCGGTGAAGGCGCGGAAGGCGCGCGGAGCTAAAATCGTCGCGATCGACATCTATCGCAATGCCACTGTCCAGCAGGCGGATATCGGGCTCGTCCTTCGACCCGGCACAGATGGCGCGCTCGCCTGCGCCGTTATGCACTGCCTCTTCCGCAACGGGCATGCGGATAGAAAATATCTGGCCGCGTACACCGATGACCCTGAGGGCCTCGAAGCGCACCTCGCCGACAAGACACCTGCCTGGGCCAGCGCCATCACCGGGCTCGATGTCGCAGAGATTGAAGCGTTTGCAACACTCGTCGGCACGCACCCGAAAACCTTTTTCCGTCTCGGGTACGGTTTCACTCGTGGTGCGTCCGGCACGGTCAACATGCACGCCGCACTCTCCATCCCCGCGGTCACCGGCGCCTGGCAGCACGAGGGCGGCGGCGCATTCCACACCAACGGTGCGATCTTCCATTGGGACAAGACGCTGATCGAGGGCCTCGACGTCAAGGACCCGTCCGTCCGCACCTTCGATATGTCGCGCGTCGGCCCTGTTCTCGACAACGACCCCGCCGATCTCGCAGGTGGCCCGCCGGTCCAAGGCATCTTCATCCAGAACATGAACCCGCTCGAAGTCGCGCCCGAGCAGGATCGCGTGAAGGCCGGCTTCGCCCGCGAGGATCTCTTCGTGTGCGTCCACGAGCAGTTCATGACCGAGACGGCGAAGATGGCGGACATCGTGCTGCCCGCGACGATGTTCATTGAGCATGACGACGTCTATCAGGGCGGCGGCCAGCAACACATTTTGCTCGGCCCCCAACTCGTCGAGGCACCGGGCGCATGTCGCTCCAACCAC
>JBCAXC010000150.1:0-5978 GCA_038534255.1 Pseudomonadota bacterium | reverse complement strand
GCGCGGCCTACTATGAGGGTGAGCGCGGCTTCGACGAGAGCGTGCGGCAACAGGTGCGCGACGCAGTGGCCCGTGTTGGCGAGACGGTTGGCGCCGGTTTTGGGGACACGTCAAATCCGCTGCTGGTCTCCGTGCGTTCTGGAGCCCGGGCATCAATGCCGGGCATGATGGATACCATCCTCAACCTCGGGCTCAACGATGAGACGGTCGAGGGATTGGCTTCGCGCGCTGGCGATGCCCGTTTTGCGTGGGACAGCTACCGGCGCTTTATTCAGATGTACGGCGATGTCGTGCTCGGTGTGGAGCACGAGATGTTCGAGGACGTGCTCGACACGTTCAAGCAGCAGAACGGTTTCGCGCAGGACACTGAACTGGGTGCCGATGACTGGCGTGAGATCGTGGGTCTGTTCCGGTCCCTCGTTGAGGAAGAGACCGGCGCGGCCTTTCCGCAGGACATTCATCAGCAACTCTGGGGAGCGATCGAGGCGGTTTTTGAGTCCTGGCAGAATGCGCGAGCCAAGACTTACCGGCGTTTGCACAACATTCCGGACGGCTGGGGAACGGCGGTCAATGTGCAGGCCATGGTGTTTGGCAATCTCGGGGAGACAAGCGCGACAGGTGTCGCGTTCACCCGCAATCCATCGACGGGCGAGCGCGCGCTCTACGGAGAATTTCTCGTCAATGCACAGGGGGAGGATGTCGTTGCGGGCATCCGCACGCCGCAAAGCCTGACGGAGGCCGCGCGCCTTGCAGCCGGAGATAAACTCCCCTCACTTGAGACGGTGATGCCGGCCTCATTCAGGCAATTCGGCGAGATTTGCGAGACACTTGAGCGTCACTACCGCGACATGCAGGACATCGAGTTCACCATTCAGGATGGCAAGCTCTGGATGCTGCAGACGCGCTCCGGCAAGCGGACGACGGATGCGGCGCTGCGGATCGCCGTCGAGATGGCGGACGAGCGCCTGATCACGCGCGACGAGGCGGTGTTGCGGATCGACTGCGACGCTCTTGATCAACTGCTCCATCCAACGATTGATCCGGACGCAGCGCGCACCGTTGTCGCACGCGGGCTCCCAGCCTCACCGGGCGCGGCGAGCGGGACCATCGTCTTCACGGCGGACGAGGCCGAGACGCGGGCAAACGAAGGCGAGTCTGTTCTTCTGGTGCGCGTTGAAACCAGCCCGGAGGATATTCACGGCATGCATGCGGCGGCCGGCATCCTGACGACGCGTGGCGGAATGACGAGCCATGCCGCCGTTGTGGCGCGCGGCATGGGCCGGCCCTGCGTGTCCGGCGCCGGTGCGTTGATGATCGATGCCCGCGCCGGGACGTTGCGAATCGGGGAGCGCACGTTTGCACGCGGGGATACGCTGACGATCGACGGCGCAACAGGCGAGGTGCTCGACGGTACGGTTGCGATGCGTCAGCCTGAGCTTTCCGGGCACTTTGCGACGCTCATGCAGTGGGCGGACGATGCGCGGCGGCTTCGGGTGCGGGCCAATGCCGATACGCCGCGGGACGCTGAACAGGCGCGCAACTTTGGTGCGGAAGGCATCGGGCTTTGCCGCACGGAGCACATGTTTTTCGATGACACACGTATCCAGGCGGTCCGCGAGATGATCCTGGCTGAAGATGCGGCTGGACGGCGGGCGGCGCTCGACAAGCTGCTGCCCATGCAGCGGGAGGATTTTGTCGGGCTCTTTGAAATCATGGACGGGCTGCCCGTCACGATCCGTCTGCTTGATCCGCCGCTGCATGAATTTCTTCCGCAGGAGGACGGCGACATCGAGAAGGTCGCGGCGTCACTCGGTGTGGACGTCAGCCGCCTGCGGGAACGGATCGAGGGGCTGCAAGAGTTTAATCCGATGCTCGGGTTCCGCGGTTGCCGCCTTGCGATCGCCTACCCGGAAATTCCGGAGATGCAGGCTCGCGCGATATTCGAGGCGATGGTCGAGGTTGAGACAAAGACCGGGCGAAAGGCCAGCCCTGAGATCATGCTGCCGCTGATCGTCGGCAAGGAAGAATATGAGATCCTTGAGGATGTGGTGCGCGCGACGGCAAGCGCTGTCGAGGCCGAGCATGATGCGTCGCTCGACTATATCGTCGGGACCATGGTCGAGCTACCGCGTGCCTGTCTGAAAGCTGGGGAGATCGCTGAACGGGCCGAGTTTTTCTCTTTCGGTACGAACGATCTGACGCAAACGGCGTTTGGCTTGAGCCGGGATGATGCGGCGCCAATCCTGACCGATTACACCACGCGCGGAATTTTTGCGCGTGACCCGTTCGTTGCGATCGATCAGGAGGGGGTGGGCGAGCTGGTTGAGATCGGGATCGAACGCGGTCGCAAGACCCGCCCGGACATCAAACTCGGGATCTGTGGTGAGCACGGCGGTGAGCCGACATCGGTCGCGTATTGCCACCGGATCGGACTGGACTATGTCTCATGCTCACCGTTCCGGGTGCCGATTGCACGCCTCGCCGCAGCGCAGGCCGCGTTGACGGAAAAAGCGGATGCGGCAGAAAAGGCCTGAACGGGGCTTGCGGCTCAAGCGACCTAATCAGCCGCAACACCCTGTCCTGCTTCGTTAGGTGAGTTGAGCCTAGCGCGCCGCACTGTCGTCAGCTGCGATTGAGGATCAATCGGCGGGCGCGTCCACTGGCGTGTCACCCATTCTCACGGGGCCCGCCTCGTCAGCATCGGCTTTTTCTGCCGGGGCAGCCATCTTCGCGCGCGGTGTGCGGCGGCGGCGTGGCTTGGGTGGTTCCTCGGTCTCGTCTGCCGCTTTCACCGGTGCTTCAGACTTTTCGCTCGCCTTGGCCTCGGCTTTGTCGGCTGCCTTGTCCGCGATCTTGGCATCTGCGCCATCCGCGTCAGCAGATTTCTCTCCGCTGTCGTCAGCACGATTGTTCCGGCGGCCGCGGGTTGGTTTGGCTTCGCTGCGCGCCTGCTGTCCATCACCTTGCGCGCTTTGCTGGCCATTGGAATGACCGTTCGCCTGCGCGTTGCCCTGCCCGTTACTATGCCCACTGGCATGGCCCTGATCGTTGCTCTGGTTCTGTCCGTTCCCCTGATTCTGGGCCTGACCTTCCTGAGCAGCGGCGATAATCCGGTTATAATGCTCCGCGTGCTGCAGATAATTCTCTGCCATCACGGTGTCACCGGATGACAAGGCATCGCGCGCCAGCGTGATGTATTTCTCCGCAATGTGCGCCGCGTTGCCACGGATTTTTACATCCGGTCCGTTCGACTCATAACCGCGCTGGAGCGGGTTCTGCGGCTTGCGACCGCGGCCGCGGTTGCGCCGGTTCTGTTGCTGCTGATGCTGTGGCTGCCTCATAGGGCCTCTTTGCTTCATCATGTCGGTTTTACAGATTTTGGGTGGGACATCTTGGTCAACGGCTTGAGCCGCAACACAGTGAGCGGCAGGTAACGCGGTCGTGCCGCGATCCATGTCTGGCAAACAGCGATCCGGAGATCCCTGAGCTGTGAATTCTCAATCCGGCGTAGCGTGCGCTCCCATATGTCGGGCGCATAGCATCGAGCAGTTGCTCGGCTGGGACAGCTACATGTTCATCACTGAAAGCGGGGTAACGGCTTGCCGGTGGGTCTTTGACCTGCACTTCGGCGTTGCACGTCTGCATTTCCACTGCAAGGACACTAGCCCGATGTGATGGCAAAACCAAGGTTTATTTCGTCTGTCCCCTGTTTCATCACGTCTTTTTCCGATCGGTGTAAATACGCCTTACGCGTGTGTGCGGCGTTGATCGGGTGCAGCGTCAGATCGCACTGACACTCTGCCATGCGGAAATAAATCCGGCCACTGAACGCGGGATACCGGCAAGATCTTCGAAGATCGCTGCAACGCCGTCCGGTTTGCGAAGGCCGGCCTGCTGCATGAGGTCGCCGATGTCGGCCGCCTGATCGATACCGGCTTCGCAAATCAACCACCCTCGTTCGAGGTGCGATGGCGCGCCAGCGATGATGCTGCGGTACGCGTCGAGACCATCCGCGCCGCCGTCGAGCGCCACACGAGGATCATGCAGTCGCACCTCGGGCATCAGCGTGGCGATATCGTCGTGCGGAATGTACGGCGGATTGGAGACGATCATGTCGAAGCTGCCGGTGACATTGGTGAACCAGTCGCTTTGGTGGAATGCGGCCTGTGAGGCGACGCCGGCTGCTGCTGCATTGGTCCGTGCCACTGCCAGCGCTTTGGGAGAAATATCCGTGCCAGTCCCCGTGGCACCCGGTAACTCTGCGAGGAGTGAAATGAGGATGCAGCCGGTGCCGGTGCCGAGATCGAGGATGCGCGGTGTCGGCGGGGCCGATGGCTGGGTCAAAATTGCGAGGGCGTGGGCGACCAGAGTCTCGGTGTCTGCGCGCGGATCGAGCGTTGCGGTATCGATGGTGAACTCGTGATCCCAGAACGCGCGCCGCCCGATGATGCGGGATACCGGCATTCCCGCGACCCGCTTTTCGATCATGGTGAGGAAGCCTGCCACGACTGTCGGTGACACGGTGGTCTCGAGATCGAGAAGCAGGGCGTTCGGCGTTTTGCCGAGCGCGATGGCGAGCAGTGTGCGTGCGTCGATCTCGACGTCATCGAACTGACCGCCTTGTTTCAGCGCCGCAACGCCTGTCTTGAGCAGGTGCGCGGCTGTGTCAGGCGGTGCCATCGAGGGCCGCGAGTTGAGCCGCCTGGCGCTCGGTCACGAGGCTGTCGATCACCTCGTCGAGGTCATCGCCGGCGAGGATGGTGTCGAGCTTGTGCAGGGTCAGATTGATCCGGTGATCGCTGACGCGTCCTTGCGGAAAGTTGTACGTCCGAATCCGCTGCGACCGGTCACCACTTCCGACCTGGTCTTTTCTCTCCGCGGCGCGCTCTTCGTCGGCGCGCAAACGCTCCTGATCGTAGAGCCGGGTGCGCAAGACCTGCAGCGCACGCGCACGGTTCTGATGTTGTGACTTTTCACTCGAGGTCACGACGATCCCAGTCGGGATGTGCGTAATCCGCACCGCGCTGTCTGTCGTGTTGACGTGCTGGCCGCCAGCGCCGGACGCGCGCATCGTGTCGATCCGCAGATCCTCATTCCGCACCTCGATGTCGATATCCTCTGCTTCGGGTAGTACGGCGACGGTGGCTGCTGAGGTATGAATGCGCCCGCCCGACTCCGTCACGGGGATACGCTGGACCCGGTGGACGCCGGACTCATACTTGAGGCGGGCGTAGGCGCCGGTGCCGGTGATGTTGGCAATGACCTCGCGATATCCCCCCGCTTCGCTTTCCGAGACGGAGACTATTTCGGTCTTCCAGCCGCGCAGGTCGGCGTAGCGCTGATACATGCGGAACAAGTCACCGGCGAAGAGCGCGGCTTCGTCACCGCCGGTGCCAGCGCGAATTTCGAGGATGACACTGCGTTCGTCCGCCGCATCCTTCGGGAGGAGCTGGAGCTGGAGTTCATGCTCCATGGTCTCGATGCGTGGAGTAAGGTCCTGCATCTCGCCGCGCGCCAACTCGGCCATTTCACTATCTGTCGCCGGGTCTTCGATCATCACTTCCAGATCGGAGACCTCTTTTCGCGCGTCGCGCAGTGCGTTGATCGTCGCGACGACCGGATCGAGTTCGGCGAACTCCTTGGAGAGGCGCACGAAGACATCCTGCTCGGGGCCGGACGATAATTCGGCCTGCACGGCATTCCAGCGATCGACCATCCGGTCGAGTTTTTCTTCAGGCAGTTGCGGCATGGCGGAGTTGTGTCTGGGAGTGTGTCATCGAGATGGGTGAATGTGTTCGCGCAGAACGACAAGAGCGGGCTTTAGAGCGGCGGCGTGAACGTTGGCGGTTGTTGCTAGGCGCCGGCCGCGCGAGCAAGGGGTTGCTCAGGGGTATCCAGCGGGGCGATTGGTTGAGGATCGCCAGCAAGGTTGATTGCATTTTCTTCCGCGAAGGTGATCAGCGCGCCGCGCACGTCCT
>JBCAXC010000149.1:0-5991 GCA_038534255.1 Pseudomonadota bacterium | reverse complement strand
CCGGCTTCGTCAAGATATATTAAATTTCCGCCCTCTTACGATCTCGCCTTAGTAGCGGCAACGATCGAAGTTGGGCCAGGAGCGTTTCCCGCTTTTTGTCTTTTTCTACCAAGTCACTATACTTAGCACTCAGTTGAGAGCCGCGCCGCGTCGCAATTTGACAATCCGCACCAAATTTCGAGCAATTGGTAATAGCGTTCCAATCTGCCAAATTGGTATCACTGAGGTGCCAACCATAAGCGCAGCCCCCCCCTTAGCGGTAACTGCAAACGAGCCAACTGCGTCAATTTGAGTTTTCATAAAACTCTCATAGACATTCCTACACTGGGCACCCATTCGCGCAAGCAAGCTTTGATCAACAAAATTAGTCTGCGCTACGGCGGCTGTCGCAATATTCGCGACAGCAACCAAGAAAACAACCGGCGTAATAATAGTATGAAATTTTCGAATCTGCTTGCTTCGCAATAGTCTTCTCCTGATCTAGATACTTCGCTGGTCCGTGGAACTATCCGCTAGACCTGATAAAACGCTAAAAGCGACGACCTGCGGCTTCGATCCGAGCTTTGACGTCGCAAGGATTAACAGAATTCACGCTTGGATATCGATCTGACCAGATTTTGTTCGACCTATTTCGCAACTGCCCACAACTGTGCTCAGGGTCCATCACCCCACCCTAAAACTCCATCTCTTCAAACACCGGCGTAATCTCGCCGCCCCATTCCCCGTGAAAGTGTTCCAGCAGCACGTCCGCCGACGTCTTTCCGTCTTCGACAAACCGTTCGAGATCGCGCAGGTAAATCCGCTCATCGCCGCCGAGCCCGTCATCGATCGCCCGGCGCTTCAACCCGTCGGAAGCAATGGCCAGCACCTCGCGCGCCACATTCTGCATCGTGCCACCGCGAAACGGGGTTGCGAGCCCATGCTTTGGCACGTCATCGCGCAACGCTTGTCGTTCTTCCGCCGTCCAGTCCTTGACGAGATCCCATGCGGTATCGAGTGCGGCTTGATCGTACAGGAGCCCGACCCAGAAAGCGGGCAACGCGCAGATCCGCTGCCATGGGCCGCCGTCCGCCCCGCGCATTTCGAGAAATTTTTTCATCCGTACTTCCGGGAAAATCGTCGAGAGGTGATCGCCCCAGTCATCGTCGCTCGGGATTTCGCCCGGAAGCGCGGCCAGTTTGCCATCCAGAAAATCGCGGAAGGACTGGCCTGACACGTCGATGTACTGACCGTCGCGATAGAGAAAGTACATCGGCACATCGAGTGCGTAGTCGACATAGCGCTCAAAGCTCATGCCGTCTTCAAACACGAACGGCAGCATCCCGGCGCGTTGATTGTCGACATCACGCCAAACTTCACTGCGTACGGATAAAAATCCGTTCGGCGCACCCTCGGTAAACGGCGAGTTGGCGAAGAGCGCGGTCGCGATCGGCTGCAGCGCGAGACTGACGCGCAGTTTCTGCACCATGTCGGCTTCACTGCCGAAATCGAGGTTCACCTGGACGGTGCAGGACCGAAACATCATGTCGAGGCCGCGACTGCCGACCTTCGGCATATAGCTCTTCATGATCTTGTAGCGGCCCTTCGGCATCATCGGCGTCTCGGCCCGCGTCCACTTCGGCGAGAACCCGAGGCCAAGGAAACCGAGCCCGAGATCAGCGCCGATTGCCTCGACCTGGGCGCGATGGCCGTTCACCTCCGAACACGTCTGGTGCACGTTCTCGAGTGGCCCGCCCGAGAGCTCAAGCTGCCCCCCGGGCTCAAGAGAAATATTCCCCCGGATCGGCGCATCGGCCATCTTGAGCGCGATGATGTTGTCGCCCTCCATGATCGGCGCCCAGCCGAAGCGCGCGATCATTTCCTCCAGCAGCGCGCGTATGCCCGCCGGCCCTTCGTAGGGCACCGGCGAATGGTCTGCCGTGCGGAACCCAAATTTTTCGTGCTCCGTCCCGATCCGCCACGCATCGCGCGGTTTGCAACCCGCAGCGAGGTGCTCGATGAGCTGGGAACGTTGTTCGATGAGCGGACTCTGCGGACCGGCTTCTCGCGTCGACATGGCGTGGCACTCGCGGTTCACGCGTGGCGTTGCCGCGCCGTGGTCCTGCGCAGCGGTTCTCTCAAGTCGCTTTTTGCGCGGAAGCATGAGGCCGCACAACTCAAAACCGCGCGCTTTGGCAGTGCGGGCGCTAGTGCCAGTCCCCCGCCGTCGCGTTCAGCAGCGTGAGCGCCGCGACCACGGCCGTATCGGCGCGAAGGATACGCGGACCGAGCGAAAGCACCGTCGTCCCGGGACGGGTTGCCAGCCAGTCCCGCTCTTCGGGAGAAAACCCACCTTCCGGCCCAATCAGGACAGTGGCAGGCAACGCCACGTCCGCAAGCGCGGCCACCGGGTTCGTAACAGCAGCCCCCTCGTCACAAAATATCAGGCGGTGCCTGCCATCCAGCGCCCGCACGACCTCCCGCAACGGCGCCACTTGCCGCATCTCGGGCAAACGCAGCACCCCACACTGCTCCGCAGCCTCAACGACATTGGCGACCAGTCGCTCGTGCTTCAACCGCTGCGCCTGCGTGTAGGTTGTCACGACCGGCTGGATCGCGCGCACGCCAAGCTCCGTGGCTTTCTGCACGACGTAGTCGAGTCGGTCGCGCTTCAGCGGCGCAAACAGCAGCGTGATGTCCGGCCCACCTGTCTGCGCGCGCACCTGTTCCAGCGGCTCGAGCGCTGCGGCCTTTTTCGAAACGATCCGCAGCGCCGCACGCCATTCGCCATCGACCCCGTTGAAGACGAGAACCGTCGCGCCCTCGCCCAGCCGCAGGACGTTGACGAGATAGTTGCGCTGCCCCGCGTCACACGCGATCGGCGCACCTGCCTGCAATGGATGCGGCGTGAACACACGTTGCTCGCGCGCTGTGCGCTTTGAAACCATCGCGCCGCCCCCTGCCGGGTGGTAGTCGTACCGAAAGGCGCGGGATGGCACGCCGCGCAGGAGAATTGCAAATGCCGACGCCACATCCGGACATGACAGACCAGAGCGTCGCCGATGCCGTGCGCGGCAACTGGGTCGATAGATGGGCGCCGCCGGCGGCGAAGCCCTATCTCCGTCTCGCCCGCATGGACCGTCCTATCGGCACATGGCTGCTTCTTTGGCCATGTCTCTGGTCAGCGGCGATCGCAGCGCAGGCTTCCGGCGCGGCCTACCCCGACCTCTGGCACATGCTGCTCTTCGCCATCGGCGCAACCGTCATGCGCGGCGCCGGCTGCACCTTCAACGATCTCGTGGACCGAAACATCGATGCGAGCGTCGCGCGCACCGCGTCGCGCCCAATCCCGTCCGGGCAGGTCACCGCGCGACAGGCCGCCATCTTCATGATCGCGCTCTCGCTGATCGGCTTTGTGGTGCTGATCCAGTTCAACACGTTCACGATTGCGCTCGGCATCGCGTCGCTCGGCATCGTCGCCATCTATCCGTTCATGAAGCGGATCACCAACTGGCCGCAGTTCATCCTCGGCCTTGCGTTCAATTGGGGCGCGTTATTGGGTTGGACCGCGGTTTTCGGCGCACTCGCATGGCCACCAGTGCTGCTTTACCTCGGCGGCATTGCCTGGACGATCGGCTATGACACGATCTACGCGCATCAGGACAAGGAAGACGACGCACTGCTCGGCCTGCACTCGACGGCACTTCACTTCGGCGCTGCGACATCACGCTGGTTGACCCTCTTCTTTGCGCTCGCCTGGGTCCTGATTTTCGCCGCGGGGTGGATGGCAGGTGGGCGGATCATCTTTGCGACCGGCATGGCGGCAGCCGCGCTACACTTTGCCTGGCAGGTCGCGACGCTGGACACGGACGACCCCGACAATTGCCTCACGCGCTTCCGCGCGAACCATCACGCGGGCATCATCATCTTTGCCGCAATTGCGCTCGACGCGCTCGCGACGTCGCTCGGTTGAGCGGCAATAAGCCATGGCGATGAATTTTGGAGATGCGACGGTGACGGTGGGTGATGCGCCGCGCGTTGTCCGCCCGTTCGCATCACCACCTCGCCTGTCAACTCTCGAGCCGGAATGCGACCGTTGAGTACTCCGACACTATCGCTGCCACCTTCCCGTCCGCTTAAGGAACACGGTCAATCTGGCGTGGAGACCTGTCCCAATGCGACACACGATCAGGCGCACGGGCCCGCTTGCCGCCCTTGCTGAAATCGTGCACACCGCGCCCACGCTTGCCCCGCCGGAACGAAGGACGAGACCGCCATGGCCGATGCGACGCCTGAGACTGGAAAAAAACCGGAACAGCTCCTCCATCTCGTCTTCGGCGGCGAATTGTCAGATCTCGACGGCGTTGATTTCCGCGACCTCTCGAAGCTCGATATCGTCGGCATGTACCCGGACTACGCGAGCGCCTACGACGCCTGGAAAGACGCAGCACAGCGCACAGTCGACAACGCACAGATGCGCTACTTCGTCGTGCACATTCACCGCCTGCTGGAACCGGAGCTGAGCGCCTCCTGAGTGAGACCCGGCCCGACCGATTGATGTCCGCCCCCCGAAAACCTGCACCCACAGCGGAGCACGTCTCCGAGGACGGCCATGGGACGACGGCGGAGACTGATCCTGAACACAACCTCTCGTTCCTGTCGCGGGTGACCGCAGCGACAGCCGCCGGCTACCTGCGCGTTGTCGCGCGCACCAGCCGGATCGCTTTCGAGCCCACCGACGCGATCGCGCAGATCGAGGCGGCGCAGCCCGTCATCTATGCGTTCTGGCACGGACAGTTTCTGTTGATCCCGACGGTGCGCCCGACCCGTGTTCCGACCGGTGTGATGGTCGCCCGCCATGACGATGCGGAGATTTTGAGCAATGTGCTGTCGCGTTTTGATCTCTCGCTGATCCGCGGCGCGGGCGCAGGCATGCGCAAGCGGGACCGTGGCGGTGCCGCAGCGTTGCGCACATCACTGAGCGCTCTGAAGGCCGGGACGTCCGTCGCCATGACGGCCGACGTGCCCCCCGGTCCGGCGCGCCGTGTCGGAGACGGGATCATCGCGCTCGCTCGCCTGTCGCGCCGCCCGATCGTCCCGGCTGCAGTCGCATCCTCGCGCTTTCGCGTCCTCAACACGTGGAGCCGTATGACGATCAACCTGCCGTTCTCGACCATCCGCGTTCGGATCGGTGCGCCAATGGACGTGCCTCGCAATGCGGCACCGGAAACGTATGAACAGTTGCGCGCAACGCTTGAACACACGCTCGATGATCTGACCCGTGAAGCCTACCCGCACACCGCGAGCAGCGCCCCCCTCAGCGGTCGCGCAACACCGCCTGGTCTCTCTGCGAAAGTCTATTCCGGCGTTACGCGCGGTGCCGAGGTTCTGGCGCGCCCTCTGCTTGCAAGAAGAGCCGCGCGCGGGAAGGAGGATAACTCCCGCCAGAATGAACGGCTCGGCCACGCGATCTATCCGCGTCCTGACGGCCATCTCGTCTGGTTCCACGCCGCGAGCGTCGGCGAGTTGAATGCCATCCGCCCGCTCTTGCAGGAAATCCGGTCAGAGGCACTGGCCACGAACATCCTGCTAACCACAGGTACCGTGACATCCGCCGACATCGCCGCCACGCAGCTCGCCGACGTCGCAATCCATCAATACGTGCCTTTGGACAGCCCACGGATCGTCGCCCGCTTCCTCGATCATTGGCGGCCTGACGCGGCGTTCTTCGTTGAATCAGAGCTCTGGCCCAACCTGATCCTCGCAACGTCGAAGCGCGGCATCCCGATGGCGCTCCTTAATGCGCGCATGTCGGAACGTTCGGGCAAGGCGTGGCGCAAACCCTGGTCGCGACGTCTTGGAGCCGCGCTTTTTACCGCGTTCGATCTGATCCTCGCGCAGACACCCGCGGATATGATGCGCTTCATGCGGCTTGGCGCGCACCGGATCGTGATGGCCGGAAACCTCAAGAGCGACGGACGGACACCAGAGCTTGAGCCAACGCTGCAAGAC
>JBCAXC010000148.1:0-5993 GCA_038534255.1 Pseudomonadota bacterium | reverse complement strand
TCGCCGGCTTCCGCAATGCGCTTGCGACGCGCCTGCTCGGCAGATGACACCACCTGCTGCTTCGGCGTCTCGGTCTCATCTTGCGCTGGAGCGGGCGTTTCCTGCGTCATCCGATTTCTCCTCCGGGCCGTTTGCAGTGGTGCTTCTGTGTGCGGCCCCTATATATCGAAGGCAACGCGGGCCTGCGTCACACGCACTTTGATGTACGCACGCGGATCAACAACGGAACACGCGATCCATGAATTACTTCAAGACCGGGCTTCTGCTTGCAGCGCTCACGGCGATCTTTATGGCCGTCGGTTTCGTGATCGGTGGCGAAATGGGCATGCTGATCGCGCTCGGCGTCGCGGTCGCGACCAATGCGTTCAGCTACTGGAACTCCGACAAGATGGTGTTGAAAATGCACAACGCCATCCCTGTCGATGCGCAATCTTCGCCGCAGTTCCACTCCATCGTCGCGCAGCTGGCGGACAATGCAAACATGCCGATGCCGGCGGTCTACATCATGGAAAATCCGCAGCCGAATGCGTTTGCGACGGGCCGGAACCCGGAGAATGCCGCTGTGGCGGCGACCACCGGTCTGCTCGATATGCTGACGACGGAAGAAGTTGCGGCCGTGATGGCGCATGAGCTGGCGCACGTGAAGAATCGGGACACGCTGATCATGACTGTGGCCGGGACGATCGCGGGTGCGATCTCCATGCTCGGGAACTATGGCCTCTGGTTCGGCGGGAACAATCAAAACCGGATGCTGGCGCTGGCGATGGCCATCCTTGCGCCGATGGCAGCGATGATCGTTCAGATGGCGATCAGCCGTTCGCGCGAATATGAGGCCGACCGAATCGGGGCGGAGATCGTCAATCGGCCGCTCTGGCTTGCCTCGGCGCTGGAGAAAATTTCGCAGGGTGCCGGGCAGATTCCCAATCCGACAGCGGAGCGTGCACCCGCGACTGCGCACCTCTTCATCATGAACCCGCTGTCAGGCGGCGGCATGAAGAGCCTGTTCTCTACGCATCCAGACCCGCAGAAGCGGATCGATGCGCTGGTCGGTCTCGCGCAGGACTGGGGGCAGTATGGCCAACCGGACGGGGAGGCGGGGCAGCAGGGTCGTGACTATGCGTCTCAAGACCCGCTGGGTTCACGTGGCGCACAAGACGCACGGGGCGGCCCATGGGACTCGCGCTCCGATTCATCCGACAGCGGGTCAACCAACTCTGGTCCGTGGGGCTGAGCGGACGTGCGCACGCGTGCCGCTAACGGGCGATCAGGACAAGGCACCCGTCGGAGAAAAACGCAAGCCAACAGCGGTCTGACACCGCAGACACCTGATCCGCGCGGCGCTGCGTTTCAGGTGAGACGCGGCGCGGCGCGGGTGGTTCGCGCGGTCACAGATCAACGGCAGTTGTTCGATGCGGCGTTTGCTGATGCGCTCGGACATGACCTCGAGGGTCTGGATGCGCGCGACACAGCGTTTGCGCGGCTAATCGCGGTGACCGTGTTGCGGCGCCTTTCGCAGATCGATGCGGCGCTGGCCTCCGTGATGGACAAGCCGCTCGATGATCGTGCCCCCTTTGCGCGCGCCATCATGCGGGTTGCGACCGCGGAACTCGTCTTTCTCGACATTGCGCCGCATGCCGCGATCGATACCGCCGTGCGGGTGATGAAGGCGCACGGGCGCTCGCGGCACTTTGGTGGGTTGGCCAACGCGGTGCTACGAAAACTGTCCAGCACGCGGGATGACTTGCGCAACCAGTTTGCGCGCGACGGAGCGATGGATGACGGGCACTGGCTCGCACAGCGCTGGACCCGGCACTGGGGTGCCGACCGCGCTGCCAAGATCGCGCTGGCGCACACCAGGGAGCCTGCGCTCGATCTCACACTTGCGAAGCCACAAGCGCCTCTGCCCGAAGGTCTGGATGGCGTGGCGCTCAGCACGGGGACGTTTCGCGCGCAGCACAGCGGGCGGATCGAAAGTCTCCCTGGCTACGCTGACGGAGCGTGGTGGGTTCAGGATGCGGCAGCGGCCCTGCCTGCGCGTCTGCTCAACGTGAGCAAGGGCGAGCGGGTGCTGGATGTTTGCGCGGCGCCCGGAGGAAAAACAGCGCAACTGATCAGCGCCGGGGCTCATGTCACCGCGCTCGACATCTCGAAGACACGGATGAAGCGCGTCCGGCAAAATCTCACGCGCCTCGATCTCAAGGCTGAGCTGGTGACCGCGGACATTTTTGCGTGGACGCCGGACGTTCCCTTTGATGCCGTGTTGCTCGACGCACCCTGTTCGGCGACAGGTACGATCCGGCGACATCCGGATATTCCGCTGCTGAAGGATGAGAGCGATATTGCCGAGCTGGTCGTTCAGCAAAAAGCGATGCTGCGACGCGTGGCTGAGTTTGTCAGGCCGGGCGGCCGCCTGATTTATTGTGTGTGCTCGCTCGAGCTGGACGAAGGCGAGACTCGGGTCGCCGACTTTCTTGCGGAGAATTCCGCGTTTCGGCTGGCGCCGATTGCGGCGGAGACGCACGATGTGCCCGCAGAGATGGTGACCCACGATGGCATGCTGCGGACGTTTCCGTTTCTTGAGGTGCCGCACCTTGCTGGAGACGGCACGTCGCCGGGGATCGACGGGTTTTTTGCAGCGCTGCTCGTGCGCAGCGATCCATCGGTGACAGGCGGCTGACACTGCCATGGTTGGGCCGCCAAGCTTTGCGATGGCTTCAGCCGACGAGACAGGACTGACAGCGTAGGGGCTGGCGCTTGGCTGAGCCAACAACATCAACGGGCGAGCCGACACGGGGCGGAGCAACACCCCGCGCGGAAGATCGCGTTGGTGCGTCTGATGGTCTGGTGCGCAAGCTGCGCCGTGGGCTATCGCGCGCAACGGCGCGGACGCCGCTGCTCAATCTGCGCTCGACCATCGCGCCCGGAGATCGACTGCTGCTTGTGCCGCAGGCGTTGCGGACAGTCGATCCGAGTTTTTTGACAGAGCTGAACGAGGGCTGCCTCGGTCTCGCCGGGTCCGTGACGAGCTATGCTGGCGGGTCACCCTTCCTGCTCACCCCGCCGACGGACGGCTGGCGCGATGCGCTGCACGGCTTTGGATGGCTGGCGCATCTACGGGCAACGGGCTCCGCCGAAGCGCGTGATCTCGCCGAAGCGTGGATTGAGGACTGGGCGAAGCGTTATCGCCGACGCACAGGTGATCCGTGGCGACATGACGTGGCTGCGCGCCGGCTCATTCATCTCCTCTGCGGCGCCGGGTTTGTCCTGAAAGACTGCAGCGCCCGCTTCCACGATGCCTATGTCGCGCTTGCCAACCGGCATCTCCAGCATCTGGTGACGGTTGCACCGACATTGCCGGACGGGCTGCCGCATCTGCAGGTTCTCACCTCGGCGCTTTATGGTGCGCTGTGCATCGCGGATCAGGAGCGCGTCGTCGACGATATGCGCCCGCATTTGAGCGACGCCCTTCGACGCCAGATCCTGCCCGATGGCTCGGCGATCTCGCGAGAGACCACGTCCATCGTCGAGACGGTTCTGGATCTTTTGCCGCTCGACCGGTGTTTTACCTCCCGCGGAATGGAGCCACCGCGCGAGCTGACCTTGGCGCTGCAGCGGGCGCTGCGCTACATTGATCATATGCGGCTGGGCGACGGCATGCTGGCGCGTTTCAATGGTGTCGGGCCGACGTGGCCGGACCGAGTGGCCGCCGCTCTTGCCTACCGCGATGTGCAAAACCCGCCCATCGAAGAAGCGCGCTACTCCGGCTATGCGCGCATGCATCGACAGGCAGCGATACTGATCATGGATGTCGGCGTGCCGCCGCCTTATGACGCGAGTGCACACGCCCACGCGGGATGTCTTTCGTTTGAGTTCAGCGCGGGCACTGCACCGATCGTCGTCAACTGTGGAGCACCCGGGCCCGCCGACAAGGACTGGGGGCCGCTCGGTCGCGGGACTGCGGCGCACTCAACGCTGACGCTCAACGATGCTTCGTCGTCCATTCTCGTGCGCAATCCGCTCGATGAAGAGCGGCTTGGCGGCATCCCGATCGAAGGACCTGAACGCGTCGAGCGGGTGGTGCGGGATGAAGCCGATGGCGGCATGAGCATCTCGGCGTGGCATGACGGATATGTCTCGCGGTTCGGAATGCGGCATGAGCGGATCCTAGCGCTCAACGCCGACGGGACGATCCTGCGCGGGACGGACCGGCTCGCTGGCGGTGGCCGCGTCTTCCCGGGTCGCGGCAAGACGCTTCAGCACTTTGCGATACGCTTTCATTTGCATCCCCGCGCACGCGTTCGACGTGGAGAGCAAGACGGTCGCGTTGAGATCCGCCTCGGCGACGGCGCATTGTGGGAATTTTCATCCGCCGATGGGCCGGTTCACTTTGAGGAGAGTATCTTCCTCGCCGAGCTTTCCGGACCGCTGCAATCGATCCAGCTTGTGGTGCGCGGCACCGTGAGTGATCAGGCCGAGGTTCGTTGGGCGTTGCGTCGTGCCGATGTGCCGCTGGAAGATGCGGGATCGCCTGAGGAGCCTGCTGCTGCGTCGTCCGTCCGCGAGACACTTCGCGTCGTGACAAACACGGAGACTGAGCCCGATGATGTTGCGGACGCGGACGCGCGAGCGGACGATGCCGCGGTGGACGACGACGGAAAGTCCGGGGCGAAGGCCGTAGCTGACCCCCACGACGACGCAGCCAAGAGCGATGATTGATCTCTCCGATCTGCGAGGCATTCTGTTCGACAAGGACGGCGTGCTGATCGACTATCACGCGACCTTCGATCCGCTGAACCGGGCGGTGGCTTTCACCGCTGCCAATGGCGATGCCGCGCTGGCCGATGCTGTGCTCCGCCACACCGGCTATGATGATGCGCTGAACAAGGTCGTTGGCGGATCGCTTCTCGCCGTGGCGACGCTCCACGAGATTGCCGATGTGATGACGGCGTTTGTGGCGCCGGACAACCCGACAGAACTGCACTCCAGGATCGTCGCGCAACTGGATGCCGGGCCGCCTGAAACAGTGCTCGTCGAGGAGTGCGCTGCAACACTTCACACCCTCAAGACTCGGGGACTGAAACTCGGCATCGCGACCAATGACAGTGAGGCCGGGTTGCAGCACACGCTTGGGGCGCACGGAATCCTGCCGTTGTTCGACTTCGTCGCCGCATATGACTCCGGATATGGCAGCAAGCCAGGGCCGGGCATGGCTCTCGCGTTCTGCGACGCCTGTGCGCTACTGCCGGAAGAGATCGCCATGGTGGGAGATAATCTCCACGATGTGATGTGCGGACGCGCGGCGGAAGCCGGAGCGTGCATTGGCGTTCTCACCGGAACAAGTAACGCGGCGACGCTTGGATCCGCGGCCGATGTCGTAATCGACAGCATTGCTGATCTGCCCGCGCTGCTCGCCACATAAGAAAAAGGCGCCCCGGGGACCAGGGCGCCTCTCTCATTTTCCTCCCTCACTCGCGTGAGAGCTTTGCGTGTTCGCTATCGTCTAGTGACGACGGCGGCAGCGCACACGGACGTGACGGGTCGTGCCACCTGAGAGGCGGACACGAACCTTACGCGTGCCGTAGACCGGAGCCTTGCGGACGCGGACCGTGCGAGCCGAACGAACTACAACGCGCTGCGCCACCGTGCGGTAGACCGCAGGTGAGGTCGTGCGATGTGTCCGGGCGCCACGCACCTTCACACGCTCGCGGACCGTGCGGAACACGGCCGGCTGGACGTTGCGAACCGTACGCGCCGAACGCACCTTAACGCGCTCGCGAACCGTGCGGAAAACCGCCGGTGTCACGATGCGACGGGTGCGAGCAGCACGGACCTGCACACGCTGGCGAACCGTGCGGAAGACGGCTGGCTTGACGCTGCGGACCGTACGGGCCGAACGCACCTTCACGCGCTCGCGAACCGCGCGGAAGGCCGCCGGTGTCACGATGCGACGGGTACGTGCTGCACGGACCTTCACGCGCTCGCGGACCGTGCGG
>JBCAXC010000147.1:0-5997 GCA_038534255.1 Pseudomonadota bacterium | reverse complement strand
GCCGTGGTCGCGGTTCCTTCGGTGCCGAAGGAGTTCATGACCACGGCGTAGAGCGACGCGAGCAGACCGATACCGGCTGCGAGCAGGAACACGCCATCCGGCCCCATGTAGCTGACCAGCAGCGACCCGACGGCCATCCCTGAGATCATCCCGCCCTGGAAGCCGTAGACAATGATGCCGGCAGCCTGCGTTTTCTTCCCCGGAGGCGCGACGGCCAGCAGGTAGGACTGGACACCGATAAAGAGCATGCCCTGGCCGATGCCGGACAGACAGCGGGCAATCAGGATCATTGCGAAGTCCGGATAAAACGCGAGCAAGGCGAGGCCCGCACCGGCGAGCACCAGACCCAGCGACATCAGCAGTTTCGGTCCAATCTTCTGAGCGACGTATCCCGCAGGAATAAGTGTCAGCGCAAAGAAGAGATAAAATCCGACGAATGGCGTCGACGCGTACCCGGCCGACACACCAGCGTCCAGCACCGCCGCCTGAACGAACTGCGGCAGGAAGGCGTATGTCAGGTGTTCCAGCAATACACCGAGGAAGAACACCGGCTTGAGGTGATCAAGCATCCATTCGCCGTCGATTGGTGCCTGCTCCGGGCCGTCCTTCGCGCCCGAGCCACGCTGCCCAATCGGACGGCGCACGGCACCGCCAAGCTGGAAGAAAAGGCTCGCAAGAAACGCGGAGGCAATAAACAGCGCCGCGAAATTTTTGACTGAACGTGCGATCTGCTCAAGCACCACATCGCCCGGCAGTTCAACGGCGACTTGAACGTCCCGGTCGCTTGATGGCGACTTGAGATCGACAACATACTCGTAGTGATCGTCTGATTTCTTCCACCGCTCGCCAACGCGCGTGCGATCCGTGTGGATAACAATCCGCCCGTCGACCGTGAGTGAGGCCGCGCTGATGTCCGGGTTCACGTTCAGGTATTCGCCAAACGTGCGATCGAGGCCCTGGATTTCGTTGATGTTGATGTTGAACGCGACGACGTCACTCAGTCGCTGTCCAAGTGACCCGGCAAGCGCCCGCGCCTTCGCCTGCGCACCGTCGGAATACAGCGCAATCAGTGTCGCAATCACCCCAGCGGACGCTGCCATGAAAACGAAACCGAACGTGATCTGCGCCCATGGCATCCGGCTGCGCGCCATGCGCGGACCGAAAATACCGATGACAATCGCGAAGACGAGCGATGGAATGAGCGATGCGAGGAACAGCGGCTGGAAAGCCTCTCGCACGCGGTTCTCGACGACGGATTCCGACATCGTGATGCCGAGATAACCGACTGTCTCGAATTTGTTCCGCAGCGGTACGACAATCCGATACTGGCCGTTCTGCCGCGCCAGATTGTATTTCTTCCGAAGCTCGTTCTTCGATGCTGCAGCGTCGCCACCATCGACAGGAGCCCGGCCGGAGCGCACGGGCGATACAATGTCCATCGGCGTCGGCAGCGTACGCAGGATCCGCATGTCGCCGGCGCTGAACACGATGTCGCCAGACAGGTCATAAACCGCCAGTGTCCCGACCGTCTGATCAGACGAGAAGATTGGATCAGTCAGCGTCTTGAAGCCGACAAACTGCTTCAGTGCGAGGCCGGATCGCAAAGGCGTCTGCATCGAGTTCTGGACGACCAGAACCTGCCCATGCAGTTTATCTCCCTGGAACCCCTCGAACGTGCGTTTGGCCTCGCCAAATGCAACATAAACGAGAAGAAGCAGGGAGACAAAAAGCACCACGAACATCGTGACGGCATCGTTCAGCCGGCGACCAATGGTCGGTGTAACGTCGCTCATGTCCATACCCCGTAAAAGCGGATTTATTTCCGCGAGACTAGCGAGTTAGCCTTCACAAGGAGTTAAAAGGTTGAGCAACGGATGGGCGCTCCCACGACGCTTGCTGAAGAGAACGTCGATTCGGTCGGCAAGCAGAGAGAAAATCAGATCGTCATACGACATGCCGCAGTTCCGCAGGCCTTCAACGATCAGGCTCGTCACGCCAGTATCCGTTGGCGCCTTGAGATCGGGCTTCGGGTTGGCCTCAAGGATGAAAAGTTTCCCGTTTTCATCCGCGCGCACGTCAAGCCGAATCAGTGTCTCGAGATCGAGCTGGTCAAACGTCATGTGTGCCAGCCTGTCCAATTGGGCAATCACATCCGCTTCTGCATCAGCGTTCATGGCGCGCACGCGATCACCCGTGATGGGTTTTTTGTCCATCGACGTGAAGATGCGTTCGTCGGCTGCCAATACACGCTCCACGTGTGCGAAGGTGAAGGGGCTATCCAACCGCTGGAGCATGCCATCACGCTGGATCGTCGGCCCGCAGATCGCGACACAGTATTCCCGCCCGGCGAGATACTGCTCGATCAGCACGTGATTTTCCGTTTTTTGAAAGACAGCCGCGGCAAGCTGCTCTGCACAATAGCGATCAGGAGCATACTCGACGTTCAGCGACGCTCGGCCAGAGACCGGCTTGACGATGAACGGTCCCTCATATCCGGAAAACACGTCATCGAAGTGCGAGTTCGGACCCGTGTGAAGTGGCCCCTGCGCGCCGTGCCAAGTGATGAACCGTGCCGTCGGTACACCGGCGCCAGAAAGCTGTCGCTTGAACACGTGCTTGCTGTCCAGAATGCCGGCAGAGAGCGGCTCGTGCCCGACATACGGCACACCGAGCATCTCCAGCGTGGCCGCCGCGTGCGAGACCGCGCAATAGCCCTGCACGCCGCCGGTGTTGAGCCATGCCAGGTGCACGCCCTCTTCCCGCAGACGCTGACCGAGGCGCATGTCGTCAGGAAGGAGTACGACATCCTTGCAACCGGCTCGTGACAGGCTTGCGGAGATGTCGTGCGCGACCGCTTCATAGCTTTTCCATGAGCGCGGGTTGTGCGTCTGATATATGACGGAGCCGTCGTGCGTTTTATCTCCGCCATAGACGACCGCGACCTTCATCTTTGAAACAAGCTCGGACATCTGCGTCTGGAGTTCACCGCGTCGCCCGCCGCGACGTGGCGCATCCTGCGCATCAATCCGTGGTGCCGATGGGAGGTTGCGTGCCCGCTCAAGTGCGGCAAAACCTGGCGCAACGTCCGCAATACGAGATTCAAGTGGAAACGATTTCATGACGCCCTCAGACTCAACCCGTTACTGTCGATGAGGGACGCGCAACTTGTGTTGCGCTTTGTTGTTCGCAGCCCACCCGACACGTCGTACTATGCGCAGCGTTGATTAAGACTTCGGGAAATCGCTTGGTTATTTTTCTCTCAACGCGTCGATCAATTTGAGTAGAAAAAAGCTCCCCGTGGATCGCGGGCAAGCGCTGACACAGGTGCAAAGACACTATGATCAAAGAGTCAAAAATTATCCTCCGCGCAATGCAGCCGGTGGATCGCCCGGCTGTCGAGACGTTGTCAGTGTCTCAAGACCAGTTGGCATTCGTCGAACCAACCGCGATTGCGCTTGAAGCCAATCGCGACGCCTGGACCGATCACGTGGTCGAGGTGGATGGGCGCATTGTGGGCTTCTTCCAGATTGATGCGCGGGAAAGCGGCCCCCGCCTGCCCCATCATATCGAGATCCACGAGGTCAACATCGATGCGGCGGTACAGGGAAAGGGATACGGAAAGGCGTTGTTCCGCGCGCTGCCCGCTTACCTGCGAGACGCCTTCCCCGCAGCCACCGCCGCCTGCCTCACAGTCAATTGTCGAAATCCGCGCGCTTACAGCGTCTATCTCGCAGGTGGTTTCGTCGATACAGGCGCGCTCTACGAGGGCGGCCGGTCAGGACCGCAACACATCATGACGCTCGCGTTGCGCGTCGCGTCCAACGTCAAATAAGCTCCGTCCCTGCGATCTCGACCGAAAAGCCGGAAAGACCAAAATACTGCCGCTCGGTCGTTGAGAGCACCCGGATCGAATGGATGCCCAGATCCTTCAGAATTTGAGCCCCGAGACCGACTTCACGCCACTGGGCATGTCGGGCAGCATCACTTGCAGCGCCGTCTCCCGTCCCGTCAGTCGGAGCCGCCCCGGCGTCCGACTGCGTGACGACACCAGCGGCGCCGTGCCTCAAGTAAACAACGATCCCGCGACCTTCTTTCTCAATCCGCTTCAGCGCCGCCGCAATCGGTGACGCGTCCGGATGAAAAACATCCGCAACCGTCTCCTCACGCTGAAAGCGTGTGAGCACGTTGCGCCCGTCGCTGATGTCACCGAAGACCACAGCAACATGCTGCGCCTGATCGAATGTCGTCTCGTAGACAACTGCCCGTGCCGAGCCGATCGATGTTGCGATCTCTTCGTCAGAAACACGGGAGACAAGGCTTTCTCGAGCCTGACGATAGGCGATCAGGTCGTCGATCGACACAATCTTGAGGTCGTGCTCTTTGGCAAAGACTTCGAGATCAGGTCCGCGCTGGATCGAGCCGTCATCGTGCACGATCTCAGAAATGAGCGCGATGGGCGTCTGACCAGCAAGCCGTGCGAGATCGACCGCAGCTTCCGTATGGCCAGTCCGCATCAAGACGCCGCCATCCCGCGCAATCAGCGGGAAGATATGCCCGGGGCGCACAAAATCATCCGCGGTGCGGGCGCGATCCGCCAGCGCGCGCACCGTGTTGGAACGCTCAAGCGCCGAGATGCCGGTCGACAGCCCCTCCCGTACGTCGACAGAAACCGTGAACGCCGTGGCAAGCGGCGCATCGTTCTCGCTCACCATCGGGTGGAGCTGCAGACGGCGCGCGTCGGCACGCGGCATCGGCACGCACAAAACGCCACCGGTATGGCGGACCATAAAGCCGACCCACTCCGGCGTTGCCGCGTCGGCCGCCATGATCAGATCGCCCTCGTTCTCGCGGTCTTCATCGTCCACGACGACAACGGGCCGGCCCGCCGAAATCTCGGCGAGCGCCTCGTCAATGCTGTCCAGTTGCAGGCTCATGCGCGCCTTGTGCGGTACGTGCCAAACGTTGGCAAGCCCGCGAAACAGGAGATGATCGGTGCGCGTCGATCCCGCGCAGTTTCGCTTTACAAGACTGCTGGCACCGCACTAAGCGTGGAGGAAGGCAAACAAGAGGTTCGGCGCACGATGCGCAGAGAGACGAGCAAAGCCGCGAGCGCATCGCTGAAGGCGATGCCGCTGCAAGCGAGACCTCAGGGATGGCTCGGGCTGGCCTGAGCCGTCAGCTGATCGCGCCTCGCATTCAGTCTTGAGTGCGACTGCGCCGCCACTCATCCCGCCCTGCCTTCAATACTCCGATCTGACATGCCCGAGACCCCGACGCCCGAAGTCCGCAAGCCGGAAATCCGCAAGCCCGAAATCCGCAAGATTGTGCGCTTCGACGAGACGACCCTGATCGAAGGTGGCAAAGCCGCCGCAGCACCCCTGCGCATGTTCGCCGCCGCGGCCGTGATCGCAAATCCGTGGGCCGGTCGCGGTTTCGTTGAAGACATGTCGCCGGAGATTTACGCATTCGGCCCAGTGCTCGGGCGCATTCTCACCGACGAGATGATTGCGCTCGCCGGGAGCGGCGACGCGATCGAGGCATACGGCAAAGCCGCCGTCGTCGGCCCCGATGGCGAGGTCGAGCACGCATCCGGCCTCATCCACACCCTGCGCTTCGGCAACACCTTTCGCAAAGCCGTCGGAGCCAAAAGCTATCTCAGCTTCACCAACACCCGCGGTGGCCCAAACGCGCCGATCATGATCCCGCTGATGCACAAGCACGATGCGGGCATGCGCTCGCACTATCTGACCATCCAGTTTCAGATCGCCGATGCACCGGCTGCGGGCGAGGTCGTCGTCGCGCTGGGCGCGTCGATTGGCGGGCGCCCGCATCATCGGATCGGCGATCGCTATCAGGATCTCGAAGAGCTGGGCGGCACTGATGTCTGAGCGGATCCACGAAAGCGGATTTGATACGCTCGGCACACATTATCTCCGCCTCGGCGATCCCGATGCGCCGACCATCCTGCTGATCCATGGGCTCGGCATGGCGCACATG
>JBCAXC010000146.1:0-6026 GCA_038534255.1 Pseudomonadota bacterium | reverse complement strand
TTCCCCGCAAAGCGTGACCGGCACGTCATGCGCCTGCGCCGTCTCGACGATATCTCTCAGAACCTTCAGCACGGGAAGCGAGACCGGATCAAAGCGGTCCGACACGCGCTGATTGCCGCGATCCGCCGCGAACAAGAACTGCAGGAGATCGTTACTGCCAACGGAGACAAAATCGACCGCATCAAAAAGGGCATCGAGCTGCCAGAGCAATGCTGGCACCTCGATCATCGCGCCGATGGCGATGTCGGCCGGACGCGGATATCCGCGTTGTACGTGCAGTTCGCATTCTAGCTCAAAGATCTGCCGCGCACGACGATACTCCGAAACCTCGGAAATCATCGGCATCATGATGCGCAGGGGACGTCCGTCCGCCGCGCGCAGCAATGCACGGAACTGGGTTCGCAGCAACACCGGCCGATCCAGAGAAATCCGGATGGAGCGCCAGCCGATCGCCGGGTTTGGCTCGTCGGCATGCCGAAGGTAGGGCAGCAACTTGTCGCCCCCGATATCGAGTGCGCGGAAGGTCACGGGCCGGGCGTCGGCGGCATCGAAGATCTGGCGATAAATCTCCGTTTGTCGTTCGCGCCGCGGGAAGGACGACGACACCATAAACTCCAGTTCGGTGCGGAATAGTCCGATGCCGTCGGCGCCCGATTGCTCCAGATGCGGCAGGTCCATCACCAGACCAGCGTTGATCTGCAGGGCGATGCGCTCGCCGTCGCGGGTGCGGGCCTCGACGTCGCGGCTCTCGCGAAACTGCTGCTGGCGGCGCGCACGGAAACGGACCTTATCTGCGAACGCCTCAATAATCTCCGGCGTCGGGCGGACATGCACTTCCTGCTGATCGCTGTCGATCATGATCTCGTCGCCGGCCTCCGCGAGATCGATGATGCCGCGGGTCTGACCAATCGCCGTGATGCCGAGCGCTCGTGCGACGACTGCGACGTGGCTGTTCGGTCCACCGTCCTCGACGACCAGACCGCGGATCCGGCTGCGGTCATAATCGAGAAGTTCGGCGGGGCCCATGGAGCGGGCGACGAGGATGCCGTCTTCCGGAAGCTCGATCGAGGCTGCGGTCTGGCTCTCGCCGACAAGCGCTCGAAGCAGACGATCTGACAGATCATCGACATCGCGAAAACGCTCGCGCCAGTATGGGCTCTCATTCCGCAGCATGCGCGCGCGCTGATCGTTGCGGACGCGTTCGACGGCTGCTTCCGCCGTGAGGCCACCACGGATCGAATCCCGCATGCGCCCGATCCAGCCGCGGTCATGGGCAAACATGCGATAGGTCTCGAGGATCTCGCGATGCTCGCCAGCACGCGAAATCTCCCGGCGCTCGAGCATCGCGTCGATTGCTTCGCGCAGATGTGTCACGGCGCGATCCAGACGCTCGCGTTCGATGGCAGGGGTGTCGGCAATCAGCTTGCGGATGACGACGCGCGGTCGGTGCAGCACCACGTGACCGAGCGCGATACCATCAACCAGCGTCACACCCTTCACCAGGACACCGCGGCCGCGGCCGGATGTTTCCGGGTCGTAGGCATCATGCAGCATTTCGTTCGAGATGAGCAGTTCCGCGAGCACCATCGCAGTGGTTTGCAGCGCCTCGGCTTCATCGTCGGTGTACGAGCGGCGGGTTTCGTTCTGGATGGTAAGGACGCCGAGAACGCGTCCGCCACGGAGGATCGGCACGCCGAGGAACGAGTGATAGCTCTCCTCGCCCGTCTCCGGACGGTAGGAAAACGACGGATGTGTCTGGGCATCATCGAGGGAAACGGGCCGAGCCGTTTCGGCGACCAGTCCGACCAGGCCTTCGCCGCGCGCCATATGCGTGTTGCCAACGGCGCCCGGATTGAGACCTTCCGTGGCAATCAGACCGTAGCTGTCATCGCGGCGACGGACGTAGAGCGACGAGACTTCCGAGATCATGATGCGGGCGATTTGGCGCACGATCCGGTCCAGACGCGTTTGCGCGTCTGCCGGTTCGGCCATGATCTGGCGCAGGTTGCGGATCAGTACCCGCGGGCCTGCATCTCCCTGATGCATCGTTCACCCACCTCAAGTTGTCGCCGGCGCACCGCCCCGGGTTGTCGGGCGCTATGTAGTTCGCAAACATGACAGGAGTGTCCCATCACAAGTGCCGGCGTTGCTCAGAAATGCAGCAATCGCGCCCGTCGTTCCGCGTTGGGCACTTCTCGCAACACATGCACACCGCGCGAGCCGCGATCTATGCACGTCAATCGGCATCCAGACCGTAGAGCGCATGCAGGGTCCGCACTGCAAGCTCAGTATAGGCCGAGTCGATCAATACGCTGATTTTGATCTCGGATGTCGAGATCGCCTGCAGATTGATCCCTTTGTCTGCCAATGCCTTGAACATGCTGGCGGCGACGCCCGCGTGGCTGCGCATGCCGATGCCGATGACGGAGACTTTGACAACGTCTGTCGAGCCGCGGACGTCCTGATAGCGAATGCTGTCGCGTGCTTTCTCCAGCGTGGCTTCGGCGCGTTCGAGGTCCGAGCCCGGTACGGTGAAGGTCATGTCTGTCGACTTGCCGTCATCAGAGACGGACTGCACGATCATGTCGACGTTGATGTTGGCGTCGGCCAGGGGGCCGAAGATCGAGGCGGCCACGCCGGGGCTGTCCTCGACCTTCACCAGTGTGATCTTGGCCTCATCCTTTGCGTAAGTGATTCCGCTGACGATCTGTTTTTCCAAAATCTCATCCTCGTCGCAGACCAGGGTCCCGGTGAATTCGTTGGCGTTTTTGCTGGCTGGCGGCACGCTGTCCGGAGCGTCGAAACTCGAGCGCACCAGCAGTCGCACGCCCTTGACCATCGCCAGCTCGACCGAGCGCGTTTGCAAGACTTTCGCGCCGAGCGATGCCATCTCCAGCATCTCCTCATAGGAGATGCGATCCATGCGTTGCGCTTTCGAGACGATCCGAGGGTCTGTCGTATAGACGCCGTCGACGTCGGTGTAGATATCACAACGATCTGCGCCAACCGCAGCGGCGATAGCGACCGCGCTCGTGTCGGACCCGCCACGCCCGAGCGTGGTGATACGGTTGTCCGGGCCCAGCCCCTGGAAACCGGCGATGATCGCCACCTGGCCATCAGCCATGCGTGTTTTCAGGTCGCTCCCATCGATCTCTTCGATCCGGGCGCTGCCGTGCGCGTCATTCGTGCGGATCGGGATCTGCCAACCCTGCCATGAGCGTGCGGTGATCCCCATCGACTGGAGGACAATCGCGAGAAGACCGGATGTGATCTGCTCGCCGGCGGAGACCACGGCGTCATACTCGCGCGCGTCATGCAAAGGCGAGGCGTCACGGGTGTAGCCGACAAGGGTATTCGTCTGGCCGGACATCGCGGAGACCACAACGGCACACTGATTGCCCGCATCGACCTCGCGTTTCACATGCGCGGCCACGTTGCGGATCCGGTCGAGATCCGCCACCGACGTGCCGCCGAATTTCATCACCACAACCGCCATGGTCGTGTGCGCCCTCTGTTCGTTCGGCGTGTCATCGCCGGTGAGGTATTAGGGTATTGCCGTCTTTATTGCAGGCCTGTTGCAATCTGGGCGGACCTGCATTGAGAGCGGGCCTGAAGCCAACATCGCCGCCCTCCCGGCGGTTTTAGCGGTGCGGTCCGATTGCCGCAACCAGCTTGACTTTCCCCCTCCACACGACACCTCTGGCGCATGGATGCCGCATATAAATCTCCGCACGACACGCTCGACGGCGCTGCGCGCGACGCGGCGCACGCCAACCTTGATCCGGAAGAGGTGGCGCGGTTTGCGTCATGGGCGGACGACTGGTGGGATGCCACCGGCAAATTCAAGCCGCTTCACGCGATCGGCCCCGCGCGTCTGCAGTTCATCAAAGACAATGTCTGCGCCGTGCATGAGCGCGATGCGGCGCGCCTGAAACCCTACGACGGGCTGAGTGCACTCGATATTGGTTGCGGCGGCGGCCTGATCTGCGAACCGCTCACACGGCTTGGCGCGCAGGTCACGGGGATTGATCCGGCTGGGAGCGGGATCGAGGCAGCGCGTGTGCATGCGATCGCTGGCGGGCTCGAGATTGACTATCGCAATGTGCAGGCGGAGGCGCTCGTTGAAGCCGGAGAAACGTACGACATCGTGCTGGCGCTCGAAGTGATTGAGCATGTGCCGTCGCCAAGTGACTTCGCTGCCACGTGTGCCGCTCTCGTTGCACCGGGCGGCCTGCTTGTCATGTCGACGATCAATCGTACGGCCAAGGCTTTTGCACTGGCGATCGTTGGCGCGGAATACGTTCTGCGCTGGCTGCCGCGCGGGACGCATCAGTGGAACAAGTTCGTCACTCCGGACGAGATGCGGCGCGCGATTGAGGCAAATGCGCTGGTGGAGCGCGATACCCGTGGCATGACCTACAATCCGCTGAAAGACCGTTGGTCGCTCGCGGTGGACACCGACGTGAACTATCTGATGGCGGCTTCGCGCGCGGCGTGAGGGGCGCGTCCGCCAGCCTCAACATCCGAGATCGACGGACTTGCTGACGGTGCGGGCCGGGCGTTCGATCTGAAGGCGCATCGTGCCTTCCAGAACGCGGCCATCGGCGCCGATCGGGACGCCTGCAACCGCAACCTCACGGCGCACTGGCCCCGTTGCCGGAAACCCGTCGATCGCCACCATCAGGCGATCATGGTCGTGAGGTGAGAGCACAGCACCAGCGAGGCGATGATCCGGAAAGTGCACCGGCACCAATCGCGCAACCTTTTCGAGTCTGCGCGACAGGCGCTCAAGGTCGATCGGCGTGCGCGGGCGATATCCGGGTGGTTCGGGCATGCGTGGGGCGTAGCATACCGAGAACAATTCGGGAACATTTTGCAGCGATGGCCTACGCCGGTTTCTTTACCTCGCGGCCGATGACGAAGAGGACGTGGTAATCTTGGCGGTTGCAGCCGGGGATGTCGGGCATGATGCCGCCGGGTTTGACGGGCCAGTCCTTAAGGTCAGCGTTCTTCGGGTCGCAGGATGAGACTTCGCTGACGGGTGTATATCGGGCGGAGCGGCAGGGCATGTGGGTGACGTCGTGCAGCGTCACGTCATGGCTGAGTTCCCACCGCATGGTGCCGGTGTCATCTGCGGGGTGGATGGTCATGATGGCGACGGCCTCGCGGTCGCCGGTGACGACGTAGCGTCCGGGGACCACGTCGAAGGTCGGGCGCTCCATGATGATGCCGTTCTCGTCGAGCCACCAATCGGTTTTGTCGAACGTCCATCCGTATCGCGCGCGGCCACCTGCGGCGACGAGGTCGTCATACTGCAGGAGATGCACGCCGCGAGGACCCGGGTCCTTGTACCACCACGCCCATGTCTCGGCGCCTGTGCCTGACTTCGCTTTCGGGTCGCCGAGAACTGCTATGTATTCCGTGCGGACACGGCGGAAAACTGGTGTTCCCTTGCCGGGCTTGGCGGCTTCGGCGCGTGCGGATGCCGGTAGGCCGGTCGATGCCAGGGCGGTCGCGAGCCCTGTGGTGCCGAGACCCAGAAGTGCGTTGCGGCGTGTCAGCATGGCGTGATCTCATTGGTGTTTTGCGAGAAGGCGACTTTGTCCTTTCTCTACGAACGCGGCCCGATGAGGATCACGTCCCGCAAACATGTGATGCGTGTCACGTCACTGCCATCACGTTCGCGCGAGGAGGCGTCAGGACAACACATCGGGACTTATGCTCCCCTCTACAAGAGACACATCCATGACGCTTCCAACGCATCAGTCGAATACCAGCTCAACCGTACGTCAAGCGAAGCGCGAGGATGCGTCGCTGCTGGCGCGACTGGTCAACTACGCTGGCGAGGGCATGCCGCTCTATCTGTGGGGACAGATGGCGGAGCCTGATGAGACCGCGTGGGAGGTGGGCGCGCGTCGCGCGGGCCGGGACGAGGGCGGGTTTAGCTGGCGTAACTCTTTCATGCTTGAAGACGCGCGCGGCATGCCCTCGCCAGCGTAGTTGACCAGTCGCGCCAGCAGCGACGC
>JBCAXC010000145.1:0-6073 GCA_038534255.1 Pseudomonadota bacterium | reverse complement strand
TGCACTGCAGAAGATGCCGGATTCTCTGACGTGGGAAGAAGTCGAGGCGGCTGCCGCAGCTGCCGCGAGTGAAGGTGAAAAGCCGACCGGGGTGGTGGCGCACTAAAGCCGCCGTCAACCCCCGAAAAACCCCGTAAAACCGCTGTTTTGGCGGTTGACGGGGCCGAAAACGACGCCGTATATGGCCCCCGCTGCCCAGCAGCGGGGGCTTTTGCCTTGAGAGCTTCACGTGCTGATCGGTGACGTTCCCGGTCAGCTTCACAAGAATTCGGCAAAGCCAAAGCGAGCGGAAATTCCAATCACACGGCCTGGTTCACAGGCCGGGCTCGCATGGTCATGAAAGGACTGTATCCTATGAACAAGAAAGAATTGATCGACGCCGTCGCGGAAGATGCGGACATCCGCAAGGACCAGGCTGGCGACGCGGTTGAGTCGGTTTTCAGCCACATCGAAAAGAGCCTCTCGAAGGGCGAAGAAGTTCGCGTCCCGGGTTTTGGAACCTTCAAGGCGAACTACCGCCCGGCGCGGACTGCACGGAACCCGCAGACGGGCAAGGACATGAAACTGGCTGACACTGCTGTCGCCAAATTCACACCGGCCAAAGCGCTCAAAGAAACGGTCGCAGGTGCCAAGAAGCACGTGAAGCCGAAGTGATGATGGCATACGTGCCGGGCGGACCGGGACGTTGCTGCAAACAATGAGGTAGGGCGGAACATTTTGTGTCCGCCCTGCTCACTGAAGTCTGATTGACGATCCCGTGCTTCGCGGGCAGGAACCGGATCGAGGTTCCTCAATCACTACCGGGCGGTTAGCTCAGCTGGCAGAGCATCTCGTTTACACCGAGAGGGTCGGCGGTTCGATCCCGTCACCGCCCACCAAAGGCGTTTCGTCAGAAACGCCACATACACCGCGGCCCCCCCAGACCGAGCGCAGGAATTGCGCAGCAATCTCGAGAGCGGATTGCAAAGGCGTTTCGTCGGAAACGCCACACACACCGCGGGCCCCCCAGACTGAGCGCAGGAATTGCGCAGCAATTTCGAGAGCGAAAGTTGCAGCCCGACTTTTCCTACAAGCACGGGCAAAGCTTCACGCCCCGACCGTCGGTCGCGTGAGGATGCGAGAGCGGAGGTTATCTCGGCATGACCGAGACACGCGGCTCCTCCTCCCGCTTGGCATCGACATCAATGCCGCCTGTTCACCTCGCGTTGACGCGCCTTGCCTCGTGTCCGCCATGGCGCATCACGCTCCCAGTCACCGGCCATGATGCATCCATAAGGCATGATCTGATCGACGACTTCTGCGAGCTTGAATTCATCCATCTGAGCGCGCACCGTCGCTGCGTTTTTATATGCCGACGGCAGCTCGGACGTATCGATGTTCCGGCTCCAGAAGCGAGCATCAATCCCAGCGGTTTCCTCGTCGAACACCTGCTGGTCGGTTCGGTCTCCCTGCATGCGTTTGTGCGCGCCGCGGCTGTAATTACGTCCGGCGCCATGTGGTGCAAAACCGAGATTTGTGGACGTCGTTTCGCCGCGTACGATCAACACCGGTTCCGCCATGTTGAGCGGAACGATCTGAAGTCCTTCGGTGTCAGGAAGAAATTTCGCATCGACGGGTGTTGCGCCTTTGGCGTGATAAAACGCATCGCCGTCGCGAAACACAAAGTTATGTTCGTTCCAAAATCGACGTCCGCTCAGCGTTTTCGCAAGCTCCGCTGCTGCGGCATGCAGACAGTTGTGGTTAGCTTTTGTCCAGCGGCGAATAATCTGCAGCGCGGCCCAATAGTCTTCGCCCTCGCGCGTATCGAATGGAATCCACGCGTTGGTCTTAAGCGTATCGGGGCTGAGTTTGCGCCGAAACTGCTCCGCGGTGCGCATACCGAGCTTGTAAAGCCCCGCACCGGGCCCTCGCGAGCCGTGGTGGGTGACAAGGCAGGTGTGTCCGCTCGCTTTGGATGTGCCGACAAACGCGAAATGATTTCCGTCGCCCTGCGTGCCCATATGCTCTTGCGCGGCCTGCACGATCTTTTTGTCGCGCAGGTAAAAGTTCTCGCGAAAATCATCGAGTAGCTTCGGCGCCAGGGTAAAGCGGCGACCGTTCGCGCGCCCACCGGGGCCGAAATGTGTGACCGCTTGAACGGCGTCCAGGATCACTTTCGGCTCGGCCTCCGGATACTCCGTGATCATGACCGAACAGCAGATGTCCGCGCTGTGCATACCCGGATGGATAGCGCCCTCCGCAACCGCGATGCCGCCAACAGGGATCGTGCCGACCGATCCTGCCGGGCAGGCATCAGGCATCACCGCCGCCTCGGTCAGTGTTGGAGTTCGGCAGAGCTCGATCATGGTCTCGTCGACCTTTGCGACATTCGCCATCTCGTGCTCGGTTTCCGCTCGGATGTTGCGATGAAACGTTAGCCCGTCGCGAAGTGGCAACTTGGCTGCAGGCTTCTGCGCGTCGAGAAAACTGCGAAGCATTCCACCGGAGAGATTGCGTTCATTCGCTTCGAGCAGCGCGGTCTTAAACCATGCGCCGGGTTCATAGCCCATGTCGATCAAGTCTTTTCCGGTAAGTGCCATGGTTGATCACCTCGGCTTGCTGGCAAGTTTCACGGTGTGGTTGTTTGAGGCAGAACGCCACCCTGTAGCAGCAGTGTCCAGTGATGACGACTGAACGAACGCCAACAAGACTGGCGGTGACCAGCAACGAAGTGTGCTCCGCGTGATCTGAGGCTGCTGCAAGTGCCGGCCCGACCACGGAGTATAAAACCGGGCACGTAAAGTTGTGGGCCTTCAAGCATGCACAGCCTTGCGCACGCCGGGCATCCCCGTGCAATCATAGTCGCCTATGACTGATGTCCCAGATCTCTTCACACTGATTGGCGCCGGCGGGAGGCAGGTCCTCGCTGACGCCGCGCGCACGATAGAGGTGCCGGCCGGGCGGACACTTTTCAGCGAAGGCGACGTGGCACGATCACTATTTTTCATCCGCAACGGTGCGCTCGGCGTTTTCGTTCGTGACGCCACTCCGACAGATAGCCCCGACGATGTCCCGCCCCTCCTGATCTATGTCTGCCGCGCCGGCGAGACCGTTGGCGAGATGGGTGTGATCTCGGGCGCGCCGCGTTCAGCAAGTGTGATTGCCATTCGCGATACCGAACTGTGGGTTCTTTCCCGCACACGCTTCAACGCGTTGCTCAAGTCGCATCCCCAGCTCATGGCAACCGTGATGCGTTTGCTGACCCATCGCCTTCATCGTCTCACCCGCGAGGATCGTCAGGTCGTGGAGCCGTGCACGATCGCACTCGTCCCGACGACGTCCGAAATCGACATCGCCACGCTTGGCCAGGTCGCACGACGCTTACGCGCCAGCATTACAGCCTGTGGCGCGCGGGCCCACGTCATCGCCAAACAATCGAACGCTCACACGCCTGAGTGGTTCGCCGCGCGCGAGAAGCGGCACGACGTTATCCTCCTCGTGTCCGACCCCGAGACACCCGAGTGGCACGACGTCTGTGCCCGTCAAGCAGACCGGATTCTCTTCGTCTCCGACAAGGCCACCGCACACCCGGACGCGATAGCGCCATCACTGCGCAACATGCAACGTGGCGCGCATCAGCTCTGCGATCTGGTTGTGCTGCATCGCAAGGATGGTGACGCAAGTCCGGGCAGTGATTTTGCTCCGCCATCAAACATCAGCGAGGTCTGCAGCAGTCTCGGCGCCCGACGTCTCTTTCATCTCCGTGAACGCATCGACAGCGATTGGGCGCGTCTTGCCCGCATTCTGTGTGGCCGCGCCAACGGTCTCGTACTTTCGGGTGGGGCGGCGCGTGGCTTTGCACACATTGGCGTGCTGCGTGCGATGGAGGAGGCCGGCATCCCGGTGGATTTTGTTGGCGGGACCAGTATGGGCGCGATCGTGGCGGCGTGCGTCGCACTTGAGATGCCAGCCGACGAAATCGCAGAACGCGTTCGCGAGATTTTCGTCCGCAACAATCCAATGACAGACTACGTCGTGCCATTCGTCGGGCTCCTGCGCGGCGCAAAGGCGGATCGTCTCCTACGTGAGAAATTCGGAGCGGTGAAGATCGAAGACATGTGGCGACCGTTCTATGCCGTGTCGTCGAACCTCACCAAAGGTGGCCCGCATATCCATCGCGATGGACCGCTCACCGAGGCGCTGCGAGCGAGCACATCTCTCCCTGGTATTTTTCCTCCTGTCCCGACGCCGGATGGCCTGCTTGTCGATGGCGCTGCAACCAGCAATCTTCCCGTCGCAACCATGCGCGCATTACACCGCGGCCGGATCATCGCCGTCGATGTGGCCCGTGATCTGGCAATCACGCCTCAAGCGCTCGCTGCCGAGAGCGAGGGGCCGTGGCGCTCGCGTCTGCGCCGCCCGCCGATTCTCAGCATCTTGATGCGCGCCGCAACGATCTCGAGCGAAGAAACCGACCGTCGTGAAGCCCGCCTCGCAGATCTTCTCATCACGCCACCGCTCGGCGATATCGAACTCCGCGACTGGCAAGCTTTCGATCGCGCCGTCGACGCGGGCTACCGCCATGCGTGCAAGGTACTGGCGAGCGAGAGCGAAACGTTCAGCGGTCGGATCGCGACGCCTGCGATCCCGGGAACCGCCGCGGAGTGACGCATTTGGCGACAGCCGAGGTCGGTGCTACGGTTGGGCTGTCAACGCAGTAAACAACAGAAAAGGCGATGTATTCATGATTATGCGAACTCTCGCCGTTGCAGGCGCCGCGACCCTCATGATGTCAACGGCATCACTGGCCTGTTCCTGGAACAAGTCAAAAACGACAGCGGAAGCCAAACCCGCGCAGTCCACGATCGCGCAGGTCGAGACGCAGCCTGCGCAGAGCGATGTTGCGACCGCGCGCAAGACGGCTGACCACGACAAGGCGCAGGCCGCTGTTGATGCGCCCGCCGACGACGCAAAGCAGGATGTCGCTGACGCGAGCACGGTGACCGGAGAAGTACCGGCCAAACCTAAGTCCTGACACGTCATCGCAGGACAACACCTGTCGCGCGCGCGAACCGATGCGCGGCAGGTGCGTCACTCGGTTGACACCCCCGCCGCGCTGTCTTAAGCCGCGGGGGTCGGCGCGATGGTGCAACACCTCGCTTGCCGGTTGGGGGTGTAGCTCAGTTGGTTAGAGCGCTGGCCTGTCACGCCAGAGGCCGCGGGTTCGAGTCCCGTCACTCCCGCCACAAGAATTCGATGAAATCGAATTTATCCCAAGCCTCTACAAATTCGAGCGGTTGCGGCGGCAGGTGTTTCACAGAAACACCGAGAGCACGCGCATGAAGTTTCTGACATTAGGCTCGCATGTTTTTGCTGCGGACGCGGGACCGGCAGGCGTCAACGTTCAGGCAAAACTCTTCGATCAATCCGCGGCCGGTGTCAGGCTCTCGGTTGTGCTGCGAAACACCTGCCGCGAGACAGGGTGGGTTGCGGCGATATTCGGGGCGTTTCGCTGCGCGAGACGCTTTGGCTCCCCGGACAGGGCACGAACCCCTGCGCGCATCATCGCGCCGCGTGGATCACTGGTGCGAGCCGCGGCAGGTATAACAGCGCCGCCGTCCGTCAGGCTCTCAGTGTTTCTGCGAAACACTTGCCGCTGCGAGAAATGTGGATGTGTCGACCGTGCTGCGTTTCACTTTGCGAAACGCGTTGGCTCCCCGGACAGGGCTCGAACCCCCGCGCGCAACAGCGCGCCAACCAGGACACAGGTTCAAGCGTGACGACCGAGGTTACGGCGCAACCAGCAACGACCAGCGTGTGTTGAAATAATTGGCTCCCCGGACAGGGCTTGAACCCCCGCGCGCTCCAGCGCGCCAAACAGGACACAGGTTCGAGCGTGGCGCCCGAGCTATCGGCGCAACGAACAACTTCCAGCGTGTGTTGAAAAATTTGGCTCCCCGGACAGGGCACGAACCCCTGCGCGCATCACCGCGCCGCGTGGATCACTGGTGCGAGCCGCGGCAGGTATAACGGCGCCGCCGTCCGTCAGGCTCTCAGTGTTTCTGCGAAACACTTGCCGCTGCGAGAAATGCGG
>JBCAXC010000144.1:0-6095 GCA_038534255.1 Pseudomonadota bacterium | reverse complement strand
GCGCTGCATCAGGATCACGCCACCAATGCGGCCGTCGGCCAGCATACGGGTGACGCGATCCTGATGCAGCGCAACATCTCCACTCGGGCCCGTCTGCTCGGTGTAACGCGCGCGTTGCACGGCGCGACAGATAAGCTCCCACCATTCATCTCGATCGATCAGGAAGGCGGAGCCGTTCAGCGTCTGCGCCGCAGACAAGGCTTCGCGCGCATTCCCTCGGCCTATCTGATGGCACGGCGCTACCGGCCTGACGAAGCCGAGAAAATCTACGACCGGGCCGCGGGCCAGCTTGCATCAGCAGGCATCAACATGAACTTCGGACCTGTCGTCGATCTCAATCGCAACACGCGCAACCCGATCATCGCCCGCAAACGCCGCGCCTATGGCAAGGCCCCGCAAGACGTCCTTCCCTACGCCCGTGCGTTCATCAATGCGCACCGCGAGGCCCGCGTGATGACCGCGGCGAAGCACTTTCCAGGACACGGCTCAAGCTGGGCGGACAGCCACAAACGCTTCGTCGATCTCAGCCGCACTTGGAACGAGATCGAACTCGCGCCCTACCGCGCTTTGGCCGCAAGCAACGGCCCCGACATGGTGATGATCGGACACCTGTATCATCCGCGGTTCGCCGGAAAATCCGGTCGCATCCCGGCATCCCTTTCCCGTCAGGCGATCCTCGGAGAGCTGCGCGGTCGGCTTGGCTATCGCGGCATCGTCATCACCGACGATCTGGAGATGGCCGCCGTCACGCGCCGTTTCGGATTGCGGGATCGTGTGGTGCGCGCGGTGGAAGCCGGCAACGACATCCTGATGTTTTCGGACGGGACAACGCAAGGGCCGGGCGTCGTCGACGCGATCCACCGGCACATTCGCGAAGCAGTGTTAAGCGGGCGCATCAAGCTCTCCCGCATTCGCACTGCCCACGCCCGCATCATCGCGGCAAAATCTCGCCTCGCAAGCCCGACGCAACAGGCGGCGGTGAAAAAACCAGCATTGCGCTGACAGCAACCGTCCTAGCCAAGCGCTGACGTGATCGCGTCGCCAAGTTCGCTGCAGGATGCGCTGCCACCCATATCGCGCGTCAGGCAATCGCCCTCGCGGATTACGGTCTCAATCGCCCCAACAATTTCCGCTGCTGCTTCTGTCTCACCGAGATGGTCCAGCATCATCGCACCGGACCAGATTTGTCCGATCGGATTGGCGATACCCTTGCCAGCAATATCCGGCGCCGAGCCATGCACCGGCTCGAACATCGACGGGTGATCTTTCTCCGGATTGATATTGGCCCCCGGCGCGATCGCAATTGTCCCCGTCGTGGCCGGGCCGAGATCGGAGAGGATGTCGCCAAAGAGGTTCGAACCGACAACAACATCAAACCAGTCCGGATGCTGGACGAGGTGCGCCGTCAAAATGTCGATGTGGAACTGCTGCGTCGTGATGTCGGGAAAGTCCTCCGCCATCGCCGCAAAGCGCTCATCCCAATAAGGCATGGAGATCGAGATGCCGTTGGATTTCGTCGCCGAGGTCACGGATTTCGCGTCACGGCATCGCGCAAGCTCGAACGCATACCGCATCACCCGATCGCACCCCTTGCGGGTGAACACCGATTGCTGGAACGCAGCCTCCTCGTCCGTACCTTCGTAAAGCCGCCCGCCAATGGAGGAATATTCGCCCTCGTTGTTTTCGCGCACAATCCAGTAGTCGATCTCACCAGGCGCGCGGTTGGCCAGTGGGCTCGCAAGCCCCTCGAACAGCCGTACCGGCCGCAGATTGATGTACTGGCGGAACGTGCGGCGGATCGGGATCAACAGGCCCCATAGCGAGACATGATCCGGCACACCCGGAAAACCGACAGCCCCGAGGTAGATCGCATCGTGCGCCGCGATCTGATTGAGCCCGTCCTCCGGCATCATCGCACCGCTCTTGTGATAGCGCTCGCACGACCAGTCGAAGTGATCCCACGCGAAGGAGATGTCGTGTCGACGCCCGACGGCCTCGAGCACCTTGATGCCTTCCGGCACGACCTCAAGTCCGATGCCATCACCCGGGATCGTCGCAATCTTGTAGTGCGTCATCGATGGGTTCCTCGCGCCGTGTCAGACCGCTGCCTTGAGATTTTCTTCCAGATACGTCGCCCGTAACCGACCGACCACGGCACCTGGTTTCCCCGCCCCGATGGTATGCCCGTCAATGGCGACGACGGGCGTCGTGAACCCTGAGGCCGACGTCGCAAACGCTTCATCCGCGCTGTACGCCTCTTCAAGCGTGAACGGGCGCTCCTCCACCTCCATCTGCAGCAACGCGGCGCACGCCAGCACCGATTTGCGCGTGATCCCGTGGAGAATGTCGTTCGACAGATGCCGCGTAATGATCTTTCCGTCGCGCACAATGTACGCGTTGTTTGAGGTGCCCTCGGTCACGAACCCGTCCTGCACCATCCACGCATCATCCGCCCCGCGGGATTTTGCCTCCATTTTGGCCAGTGACGGATAGAGCAGCTGTACCGTCTTGATATCCCGCCGCCCCCAGCGCAGATCATCCACCGACACCACAGTGATGCCATCGCGCTCAGCCGCAACGCCGCGCACCTGCTTCTTCTGCGTGAAGAGCACGACGGTCGGCTTGGTGTCTTCCGGCGGAAACGCGAAGTCTCGGTCCTGCGGGTTTCCGCGTGAGATCTGGAGATAAATCAGCCCCTCGTCGATGGCGTTCCGCGCGATGAGCTCATGATGGATAGCCAGCATCTCGGCGCGGTCCACCGTCATCGCGATGCCCAGCTCATTCAGCGAGCGCTGCAGCCGCTCAATGTGCCCATCAAAGCCGATCAGCTTGCCGTCGATAACCGTCGTCACCTCGTAGACGGCGTCGGCGAAGAGAAAGCCGCGATCAAACACCGAGACCTGCGCCTCGTTCTCCGGCAAATAGTCCCCGTTCAGATATACCGTTCGCATGTTCATCATCCCCAGAGCTCCGGTGCGGGAGGATAAACTCCACGCTCGTCATAGGCCAAAGGCGTCGCGCGGTCTTCCCCGAGCAACAGCGGTGCATCAAGATCTGTGAACGTCGCACCCTGCGCGACGAGCATGGCAGGCGCCATCGCCAGCGACGACCCGATCATGCACCCGATCATGATTGCAAACCCGGACGCCTCTGCCGCAGCACGCAACGCCAGCGCTTCTGTCAGTCCGCCCGTTTTGTCCAGTTTGATGTTGATCATGTCGTACTTGCCGGCAAGCCCGGCGAGCGACACCCGATCATGACACGCTTCATCGGCACACACCGGTAGTGGCCGATCAATCTCGCTAAGCATGTCATCTGCGTCAGCGGGAAGCGGCTGCTCGACCATCCGCACGCCAAGCCGCAACAGCGCAGGCGCAAGCTCGGTATATTCCTCCGCGCTCCAACCTTCGTTGGCATCGACAATGATCGCCGTGTCCGGCGCGCCCTCGCGCACGGCTTCGAGCCTCGCCATATCTCCTTCACCGCCGAGCTTGATCTTGAGCAGCGGGCGGTGCGCGTTGGCGCGCGCTTTCTCACGCATGGCATCGGGCGCAGCGAGCGAGAGGGTGTAGGCCGTAATTTCCGGCCTGGGCTCTGCCTCAAGGCCAGCCAGTTGCCATGCACGACGTCCCGAGCGCTTGGCCTCAAGATCCCACAGCGCGGAATCCAGCGCAAAACGGGCCGCACCCGGCGGCATCTCCCGCTGCAGCGCCGTGCGGTCCAGCCCGCCGTCCGCGAGCTCCTCCCGCATCAGCTCGATCTGCGCCATCACGCTGGCAATCGTTTCGCCATAACGCGCGTACGGCACGCACTCACCGCGCCCGACAGATGCTCCATCGCGCAACGTGACCGTCACGACATGCGCATGGGTGCGTGAGCCGCGCGAGATCGTGAAAACTTCCGCAAGTCGAAAGACCGTCTCCTCGACGTGGAGCGATATGGCCATGCGATCAGACGAGCCCGTCTACGAGTTTGCCCGCGCCAAAGCGGAAAGGGTCGGTGGTCGCCAATCCGAGTTGCGTCTCGGTCTCTTCACACAGCCGCCGCGCCTCATCTTCGCCAAGCGCTTTCGTGTTGATGGAGACGCCTGTCGTGCGCACATCAGGATTGACGATCTTCGCCATCGCCATGGCGGACTCGTGTAACGCCTCAAGGCTCGGCAACGAGTATGTCGGCAATCCACGCATGTGGGTGCGCGTCGGCTCATGCGAGAGGATCAGCGCATCGGGCTGGCCGCCGTGGATCAACGCCATCGTGACGCCAGAGAACGACGGATGAAAAAGCGAACCCTGCCCCTCGATCAGATCCCAATGGTCCGCATCGTTGTCAGGTGAGAGCCACTCGACCGACCCGGCCATGAAATCGGCAATAACCGCGTCCAGCGGCACGCCTCCGCCGGTGACCAGAATACCGGTCTGCCCTGTTGCACGGAACGTTGCCTTCATACCGCGACTGCGCATCTCGCGCTCCATGCAGAGCGCTGTATACATCTTGCCGACGGAACAATCGGTGCCGACAGCGAGGCAGCGCTTGCCTGTCCGCTTCACACCGTTGGCGATCGGATACTCAACGGCCGGCACCCGCACATCGTGCAGCGCGCGCCCATGCCTTTCCGCAGCCTCGACGAGCATCGGCTCATCTCGCAGCAGGTTGTGTAGTCCCGAGGCCAGATCAAACCCTTGCTCAAGCGCATCGCAGAGAACGCTCAGCCAGCTCTTCGAGATTTTCCCTCCACGATTCGCAACACCGATCACGAGGGTTTTGGCGCCCGCCTCGTGTGCAGCGGCAAGCGAGAGATCCGGCACACCGAGATCGACGTCGCAGCCTTCAAACCGCAATTGCCCGACACAAAACTCCGGTCGCCAGTCGCGAATACCTTGCGCCACTTTGGCGGCGAGCGGATCAGGCGCATCGCCCAGGAACAGAAGATACGGTGTTTCGATCATGAGAGTGCTTCGGGATAACGTGGAAGAAAGACCAGCGCTCTCTCGCGCGACAGGCGCACGACTGCAAGGGCCAGCAACACGGTTGTCTCCAAGCCACGCGGCGGCTAACTCGCAGTCAAACCCAGCCGGAGACGACATTCCATGAACCTCTGGTTCCGCCTCATCGCGCTCTTCTTCACGGCTTTTCGCGCACCGAAGCTTGCACGCAGTGACAGCGTGTCGAGCCTGACCGGTCGCGTTTGGCCCAACGATCTCGATACGTCGCTACACATGAACAACGGGCGCTATCTGACGCTGCTCGATCATGGCCGCACGGACTGGCTGATCCGCTCAAACCTGATCAAGCCCGTTCTGAAGAACGGCTGGACCCCGGTTGTCACGACGGCGAGCGTGCGCTGGATCCGCGAGTTGCGCTTCTGGACGCGCTATCGGCTTGAGACGCGGATCGTCGGGTGGATCGACACGCAGGTGTTCTTCGAGCAGCGCATCTATGCCGAGACCGGTCGTCGCGCGGGACAGCTCGCATTTCTCGCCGTGCTGAAAGCCGGCCTTTATGACCGCAAGGCCCGCCAGTTTGTCACCATCGACGAACTGCTGGCGCTCTCAGGCGTTGAAATTGTCGAGCAACCCATCCGTGATGACGTGAAGGCGTTGCTCGCCGCCGAGACGGAAATGAACCGCGTCGGCAAAGCGCCGCTGCCGGAAACAGCTGCAACCGATGCACACTGAACGCTTGAAGCCGATTAACGCGCCCGCTCGAGCACGCTGACGAAGTTGGCGACTGCGGCGCCGCCCATATTGAAGATGCCGGCACGCGTTGCATCGGCGACCTGCATGTCGCCCGCTTCGCCACAGAGTTGCATCGCACACAGCGCGTGCATCGACACGCCGGTCGCACCGATCGGGTGCCCCTTAGCCTTCAGACCACCGGAGACATTGACCGGCAGTTTCCCGTCCTTGGCGACCCACCCTTCGTCAATCGCGCGGTGCCCCTCGCCGGGCGACGCAAGCCCCATCGCTTCGTACTCGATCAACTCGGCAATCGTGAAACAATCGTGGGTCTCGACAAGATCGAGATCATCGAGCGTGAGACCTGCCGCATCGAGTGCCTCATGCCATGCCCGCCGACACCCCTCGAACGCCGTGATG
>JBCAXC010000143.1:0-6134 GCA_038534255.1 Pseudomonadota bacterium | reverse complement strand
CCACCCGACCACAAAAGTCCGGCGCCGCGTATGCGACGATCTGGAACGAGGAGAAAAACGAATCGCCAATCCGCACGTTCACACGCAGCCAATCGCAGAACCTCGCGGAGCGCCTCTCCGGCATGGGCCCGACGCTGATGGTGGATTGGGCCATGCGCTACGGTCAGCCATCGATCGCGGACAAGATGGACGGCCTGATGAACGCCGGATGCGAGCGCATCCTCATCTTCCCGCTTTATCCACAGTACAGCGCGGCAACGACCGGCACGGTCAACGACAAGGCGTTCGAGTGGATGGCGGCGCAGCGCTGGCAGCCAGCATTGCGCACCGTCCCGCCCTATCACGACGACCCCGTTTACATCGAGGCACTCGCCAGCTCGATCACGCACCACCTCGAACATCTGGATTTTGAGCCTGAGGTTATTCTGGCGTCGTATCACGGGGTGCCGAAATCATACCTGATGAAAGGCGACCCCTATCACTGTCAGTGCCACAAGACGACGCGCCTGCTGAAAGCGCACATGGGCGCCGCGGGCGATGTGATCCAGACGACATTCCAATCCCGCTTCGGGCCAGAGGAATGGCTACAGCCTTACACCGACAAGACCATCGAAGCGCTGGCAAGAGAGGGAAAGAAACGTATCGCTGTCTTCAATCCGGGCTTCGTGTCGGACTGCCTGGAGACGCTCGAAGAGATCGCCGGAGAGGGTGAGGAGATTTTCCACGAGCACGGCGGCGAGGACTACAGCCACATCCCCTGCCTCAATGATAGTGACATCGGCCTCGATGTGATCGAACATCTCGTCCGTCGCGAACTTTCTGGATGGATTTAAATCCGTCCCCGCCCAAAGCCACGAGAATTGTGCGGATTTAAATCCCTTATTTAGCTTTCGTTCAGCTTTTGGAAAGCAAACGCAATCTAAAAAACGCCTCCGAGGATCCCCATATTCCCTCATGAACACATGAGGAGGAGGCAGCAGTTATGCTCGATAGTATCATTTTGATGGTCGCCATCGTGCTCGGCATCGCCGTGCTCTCAATTGGCTGGTCATCAATCAAAATTGTCACTCAGGGTTACACCTACACAGTTGAACGGCTCGGAAAATACAACCGCACACTCCAGCCCGGATTTCATGTCCTCACACCTGTCGTGGAGCAGGTCGGCGTGAAAATGAACATGAAGGAGCAGGTGCTCGATATCCCGAGCCAGGAAGTCATCACCAAGGACAACGCGATGGTCCGCGTTGACGGCGTGGCGTTCTTCCAGGTGCTCGACGCGGCGCAGGCCAGCTATGAGGTCAACAACCTCGAACTAGCAATCATCAACCTCACCATGACGAACATCAGAACCGTGATGGGCTCGATGGACCTCGATGATCTGCTTTCGAACCGCGACGTCATCAACACCAAGCTGCTCACGATCGTCGACGACGCGACCGACCCCTGGGGCGTGAAGGTCACGCGCATCGAGATCAAGGACATTGAACCTCCGCGAGATCTCGTGGACTCCATGGCCCGGCAGATGAAAGCCGAGCGCGACAAGCGTGCCGAGATTCTCGAAGCCGAAGGACGCCGCCAGGCGGAAATCCTCAAGGCAGAGGGCATGAAGCAGGGCGCGATGCTCGCCGCCGAGGGTCGCAAGGAAGCCGCGTTCCGCGACGCCGAAGCGCGCGAACGGTCTGCCGAGGCCGAGGCGAAAGCAACGCAGATGGTGAGTGAGGCCATCAGCAATGGCGACGTGCAGGCAATCAACTACTTCGTCGCCAACAACTACGTCGATGCCCTGAAGGATCTCGCGTCCGCGCCGAACCAGAAGGTGATCATGATGCCGCTTGAAGCCTCGAGCCTGATCGGGACAATCGGCGGTCTGGCCGAGATCACCAAGGAGACGTTCCAGCCCGACGCGAAAAAGTCGAACGGCTCGAGCAACGGCACCCGTTCGCACTTGCCAAGAGGCTAAGGTCATCAACGGAACATGAAATCTCCGGGCGGACGCCGACATCCGTCCGGAGCAACGACGATAAAGTCTGACGGGGGGAGAAAAAATGAGCAGTCTGCTCACAGAACTGAACGGCTGGGTCTGGGTCCTGATCGGCCTCACGCTTATGGCGCTTGAAGCGCTGGCGCCCGGTGTCTTTCTGCTCTGGTTTGGCGGCGCCGCCATCGTCACCGGCCTGATCGCCATTGGCCTCGACCTCGGATTGACTGCACAGTTCCTCGTTTTCGCAGCCTTAGCCGCCGCGAGTTGTGCCTTCGGCGCCCGCTATGGCAACCAGGCGAGCGGCACGAGCGACAACCCGAACCTGAACATTCGAGGTCAAGCCTATGTCGGCCGTGTCTTCACGCTCTCCGAACCGATTGAGAACGGTCGCGGACGCGTGCGGATCGGCGACACGACATGGCGCGTCGAAGGCCCGGACCTTGCGAACGAGCAGGATGTCCGCGTGATCGGCGTGAAGGGCGCTTCACTGATCGTCGAAGCCGCCTAGCCCCATCGCGCTGTCGTCAGGCGACTTTCGCGCGCAACAGATCATGCAGATGAAGGATGCCGATCGGCTTGCCGTCCTTCACGACGAACGCCGCACTGATCCGTTCTGACAGCACTTCAAGGGCCGCCGCCGCGAGCATGTCGGGCGCCAGCGTCCGAGGCTCCCGCGTCATCACGGCATCGACCGAGCGCGAGAGCAACGCGTCCGTCATGTTCCGCCGTAGATCGCCATCCGTGATCATGCCGACAAGCGTTCCCGCGTCATCGACAATACCGAGGCATCCGAAACTGCGTGACGACATCGTCAGGATCGCGTCGCCCATCGAGGTACCGAGGGACGCCAAAGGCATGCCGTCACCATCATGCATGATGTCGCTTACATAACGCAGGCTGGCACCGAGCTGACCGCCCGGGTGGAAAACCTTGTAGTCCTGCTTGGTGAACGCGCGGCTTTCGAGCAGGGCGATGGCGAGGCAGTCCCCCATCGCGATTTGCATCGTCGTGGACGTCGTCGGCGCAAGACCATGCGGGCAGGCTTCCGTCGCCCGCGGCAACGCCAGCACGACATCTGCCGCCTGCCCGAGCGCGCTCTCTTCGCGCGATGTAAGCGCAATCAGCGGCACGGCAAACCGGCGGGAATAGGTCAAAACGTTCGTCAGTTCGACCGCCTCGCCAGACCACGAGAGCGCCAGCACCACGTCGTCTTCCGTGATCATCCCCAGATCGCCGTGGCTTGCCTCGCTCGGATGGACGAAAAATGCGGGCGTGCCCGTCGAGGCGAGCGTCGCGGCGATCTTTTGCCCCACATGCCCGCTCTTGCCGATGCCGGTGACAACGATCCGCCCACGTGCCGCACGCATCACCTCGACCGCCCGCGCAAACGTGTCAGCCAGCCCTCCAGCCAGCACCTCATGCAACGCCTCGAGCCCGGCACTCTCGAGCTTGAGCGTCCGCAGCGCAGACGCGGTGACGCTCTCGTCGTCGTCCATCGCAGTCCTGATCGAAGCTGTCTCAGCCATGCCGTCCGTCCTGTGTTGCTCCGCGATCATCGCGCGCTGTTTCGACGCGGCACCCCTGAACGGTCGCCCAACAATGAACCGCCCGGCAACGCGTTGTTAACTCCGGGCACCTTATCCTGCTCGCAGTAACTTGAGTGAGAAGTTGTGTTTGTTGCACACCGGAGTCGCCCAAGTGGCTGTTCATATTCGAATTCTGCGTCAGGTTGAAACGCACCGCCATCTCCGCGCGGGCGCATTGAGAGCGATCCTGACAGGGAGTGCGCTGAGCCTCAGCCTCGCGCCCGCCGCCGCCCAGCCGGCAGGCTCCGATACCACGATATCCAACCCGCTGCCGACCATCACCGAGCCGCAACCCGAAAGCCGCACGGTGATCACCGATCCGATCGTCGGCACACCCGAAAACCCGTTCCCGCAAGCGCCCGGCACGTCGCGTCGCACCGGCAACGGCTCAACCGGCATCTTCACGGGACCCATTGACCCGGACACGCAGGACAGCCCGAGCGTTGGGGCACGCCCCGCCGGCGACGGATCGCTGCGCGGCATCTTCCGCGGCACCGTGACCCCGGATCCCGGCTCTGGCGCAGGCACACGTCAGGACATCCGCCGCGTCACCAGCGATGGCCGCCTCGTGCGTCCCGGTGACCCTGGCTTCGAGACAGCGCAGCCCGGTCCCAACGAGCCGGAACAGTTAAACGTACCGGACGCAGCACTCGACGGTGACTTCGATACCGACATTGATCCGGACCTGCGCGAAACCTTCGACGACGATCTCCAGATCACAGACGAGGTCCGCACCGGCCCGCTGCTCGGCGCGCAAGCGCTCGATGATCGTCTCGGCACCCTGCCGGCTGTGGGTCAGAATCCGTTCGATCAGACCCGCGATGACTTCGAAGCCTTCGAGGAGCGCCCGTACGATCCACTCGGCGTGCGTGCCGGCAGCTTTGTTCTCCGCCCCAGCATTACCGCCACAACCATCATCACAGACAACGCCTTCCAGTCTCCCGGTCCCAAGGAAGCCGACATCGGCGCCGAAGTCCGCCCCGCGCTGCGGATCGAGAGCGACTGGAACCGTCACGCAGTATCGCTCGATGCGAACGCCACCGCCGTGTTCTGGAACGAGTTCGACACCGAGAACACCGTCGACGCCAGCGTCGTCGCCCGCGCCCGGCTCGACGTCACACTGCGCACCAACTTCGAAGCCGATCTCGGATACCGCATCGTAACGCAAGAGCGCGGCTCGATCGACAGCGTCACCGGCGCGATCTCGGAACCGGAGACGAAGACGTTCGAGGCCGGCCTGACCGCCAACCATCGCGTCAACCGTCTCGTGACGCGCACTCGTCTCGGTTACACCGACGAACGCAACGGCGACGCGGAGTTGATCGGCGGCGGCGTCGATCTCGGCAGCGACGAAGATTTCTCCCGCGTCGAGATCGCATCGCGCTGGTCCTACGAAATGTCGCCGAGCTTCGCCGCGTTCGTTGAAGGGTCCTATAACTGGCAGACATTCGACCAGGCGCTCGATGCCGATGGCCTGTTGCGTGACTCGCAAGGATACGAGATGCGCGCCGGTTTCAACGCAGAGATCGGCCCGGCCATCCGCGCAGAAGTGAGCGCCGGCTATGCCGTTCAGCAGGCCGAAGATGCGCGACTGGCGGACGTCTCAGGCGTTGTGTTTGGCGCTGACGTCACGTGGCGTCCGACCGCGCTCACGACATTAGGGCTGACGGCAGCAAGCGAGATCGACACGTCGAGCGTTGCCGGATCGCTTGGCGCCATCAATCGCGCAGTCGCAGTCAACGTCCGCCATGAGTTCCGACGCTATGCCATCGGCACACTCGGCGTTGCGTGGGCGCAGGAAGATTTTGAAGGCGCACAGGTCACAGAGGACGAACTCCGCTTTCAGCTCGGCGCGGAGTACCTCTTCTCGCGTAACCTGGTCGCCCTTGCGAACTACGAACACGTGAGGTTTTCCTCCACGCGTCCGGACAGCGACTACGACGAGAACATCTTCCGCCTCGGCCTGCAGGTGCGCCGCTAACGCAGCGGAAGATCACGCCCCGGCAAGCGCTTTAACCTCCTGCCGCATCGCATCACCGACTTCGGCATCCGCCAGTCCAAGATGAAGGTTCGCCTCGAGGAACCCGAGCTTCGATCCGCAATCAAAACTACGACCCGCAAGCTGTTCCGCATAAAACGGCTGCTGCGCCATCAGCCGATCCATCGCGTCCGTGATCTGGATTTCGCCACCCGCCCCCTCTGTCTGTGACCCGAGCAAATCAAAGATCTCAGGCTGCAGCACATAGCGCCCCATGATCGAAAGATTGGAAGGCGCTGTGCCGACCGGCGGCTTCTCCACCATCTTGTTCACGCGCCAGCCCGATTGTTCTCCGCCGCTGTCACGATCGATATCGACGATGCCGTACCGATCAACGAGGTCATCGGCGACCTCCTCGACGGCGATGTAGTTTCCGCCCTGTGCGGCCTGAGCAGCAATCATATTGGCAAGACAGGCGCGCCCCGCCTGCGGCACGATCACATCCGGCAACAGCAGCGCAAACGGTTCATCGCCAATGATCTCCCGCGCACACCAGACCGCATGGCCAAGGCCAAGCGGGCGCTGCTGA
>JBCAXC010000142.1:0-6227 GCA_038534255.1 Pseudomonadota bacterium | reverse complement strand
GAACCAAACATCGGAGACTGTCATGCTCGCCAACGTCTTTCTGAACCATCCCCGCGCCGTCGGTGAGACTTATATCGGGCACATGGGCTTCGCCGGTTGGTTCGCCGGCAAGCTGTTCCTCGCCGCCAGCGCTGCGATCATCCACGCATTGGTGCCATGCCTTTTCGAGCGCACTGCCAGCGCGATTATTGCCGAACTCTACGAACGCACCCAAAACCGCACCGCGGAGTAGGAAGGCCAGGCACCCGACGACGCACTGGCTCACTGAGATTGGCGTAACCTGCTGAGGTAGGCCCAGGACCCCACGTTCCCAAACACGACCTAAGAGCAGCTGACCAACAGTGCGGTGGCGCTCGTGGCAGCGTGGGTTGCGGCGGCTGTCTTATGCCGCAACGCGGCGGTGATCAGAATTAACCAACGCTCATCGCCGGCGCTCCAATGAAGCAATGCACGTAACCAGATCTTGCGAGTCGCAGTCGCACGTAACCCTCTACATCCCCACTCACCCCCGCATCGGACCGCCGGGATAGCTGTCGAGTGCCGGCCAGTCGTATGTGGTCCAGGGTGAGGCAACGTCGGGGGCGATGTGAAACACCATGCCGTAGTCGCTGATCTCGAGCCTGCCATCCGGGTGGAGATAAAAGCTACAGTGGTCAAGCACGCCGCCGTAGTCATCGCGGTCGCGCTTCAAGACCCACCCGCCGGTGGCTTTGTCCCGATATTCGACCCGGCGCACCACGAGTTCCCATGACGCTTCGGTCGCCGAAAGGCTCTCAACGAGACCGCGACAAACCGTGGCGCCCTGCTGATGCAGGAACGACCGCCCTTCCACCGTTGTACCCGCGGCGTCTGATGGGGATATCGGACCATCAACCGTCATGTATGTGTCCTCGTCTTTTTCGGCCCATGGGCGTCTATGTCGTAACTCTGAACGTGCGCTCGGATGAGCCTTGAGTTTTCACCAGGGGTACTGCGCCGCTTCACCGTTTATCAGCCCCCAAACACCACCGCATGCATCGTCCGCCCTGGGATCAGTGTGAACGCCCCTGTCAGGATCAGGCCGAAAACGTAGAGCTGGATCATCGCGATGCGATGCGCTTTGATCTTGCCCCTGCGCGCCGCGACGATCGAGAACACCAGCGTGTGCAGCACAAGCAAGGACAGCAGGTGGATGGCCGAAAACGGGCCGAACCATTGCAAGTTGTGGATCCAGAAGCTGGAGGTCGCAACGTACGCCATCGCACTCATCCAGACATAGCCCAATGCGCGGTGGAACGGCGTGCCCTTCGGCAGCGCGAGCTGGATGCCGCCGAGAACGATGCCTGCCAACGCCACCAACGCGTGCCCCGCGATCAGAGGGCCGTCGTTCCAGAGCGGTTCGAGCGTCATGGCGTATCCCGTTAAGTCCTGCTGTTGCGTGAGCTGCCAAATGACGCGTTCGCTGACACCGGTGCAATCTCCGATCGGAGATTGCACGGAAATCCACGCCTCGCCATAACACTTGTGCAGCCCTTGTCTCCTGAAGTTGCCGCCATGTTTACCCTCCCCCAGCTCAACGACGCCGCCGCACTGGTCGCGCCGCATGTGCCCGAGACGCTCTGCTACAACTGGCCGCTCCTGCGGGCCCGCAGCGGCGTCGATGTCTGGGTCAAGCATGAAAACCATACGCCGACAGGGGCGTTCAAGGTTCGCGGCGGCATCGTCTATCTCGACGATCATGTGCGGGGCCGCGGGGCTGATCGCGGCGTCATCACGGCGAGTACGGGCAATCATGGCCAGTCGATCCCGTGGGCGGCGCGCCTCCATGGAACCCCGGCGACGATTTATGTGCCGCATGGCAATTCGCCAGAGAAAAATGCGTGCATTCGCGCGCTTGGCGCACACCTCGTCGAATTTGGCGCGGACTTTGACGAGGCTGGCCCCGAAGCGCACCGGGTGGCGGAGACGCGCGATCTCCATTTCGTCAGATCATTCCATCCATTGCTCGCGCGAGGCGTCGCGACGTATGCGCGGGAGATGTTCGCTGCACACGAGGACTTCGACACAGTCTATGTGCCCGTTGGCATGGGTTCGGGTATCTGCGGGTTGATCGGAGCGCGCGACGCCTTCGGACTCTCAACGAAGATCGTCGGCGTCGTCTCGGAAAATGCGCCGGCCATCGCGCAGTCATTCGAAGCTGGACACCCCGTCTCCTCCAACTCCTCGGCAACCTTCGCCGCCGGGATTGCCTGCCGCGCACCCGTGCCCGAAGCGGTTGACATGATTGTCCGCGGCGCTGAGCGGATCGTGATGGTCAGCGACGCGGCAATCGCCGACGCGATGCGCGCCTTGTTTCACGACACGCACAATGTCGCGGAGGGTGCGGGCGCAGCCGCTTTTGCCGCTCTCATGCAGGAGCGTGAGGCGATGAGCGGCAAGAAGGTTGGCGTCATTCTCTGCGGCGGCAACGTCGACACCGACGCGTTTGCGGGAACACTGCAGGGCGGCGTGCCGTCTCGCGCCTAAGGAGCAGGGCGGCGTGCCGTCTCGCGCCTAAGGAGCAGGGCGGCGTGCCGTCCCTCGCGTAAGGAGCAGGGTGGCGTGCCATCCTGCGCGTGAAAATCGTAGCAATACGCGCGACAGTGGCCTGCTCGCCATAATGTGACCGCGTTGCAACGCGCACGTGGCGTAGTGCCGTTTTGTAGCATGCCGCGAATTGCGCTAGCGTCCGGGCACAATGCGCGAAACGCGCTGTCTGCGGGCGCCGATGGCGATCGCGCAACGTCACCCGGGGTTCACATGACAATGCACGAGAGTAGTTCGCACCTGCCGTCCGCACGCCATCCGTCGCGCTTGTCGACGCGTTGCAGACTTGCCGTTTTCGCTGCACTCGGTGTGAGCATGGCGCTGGCAACTGGCGCAGCGACCACACCGGCACACGCCTCTCAGGCGGACGCATCGACCAACTCGGGCGCCGACCTCGAGCGGCACTCGCTCTTTGGCAGCTATCTTTCCGGTCGCCTCGCCAGCCGCCAGCGTGAGATGAACGCCGCTGCCGATTTCTACAACCGCGCACTCGCTCGCGATCCTGACAACATCGACATCGTCAAGCAGGCCTTGCGCGCCGAGTTGTCGACCGCCAACTGGGAGCGCGCGCGGATCCTCGCACCGCGGGTCATCGAGAAAGAAAAGTCTCATCGCGCCACGCGGCTCTTCATGGGGCTGACTGCATTCCAGGACGGACGCCAGACGGAAGCGCGCAAGCACTTCGCCAAAGCCGCGAGCGGGCCGATCGGCGAACTCGCCGCCGCCCTCGCCTCCGCGTGGACACATGCTGCGGACAAGGATGTCGAAGGCGCGTACGGCGCGCTCGGCACGTTGAAGAAGGCGAAGTGGGCGCAGTACTACCGCCTGTATCACCGGGCCCTCATCTCGGACATGCTTGGCCGCTCGGATGAAGCGGCGCGGGTCTATGCCGAGCTGTTCAAGGCCGACAACCGCACACTGCGCCTGACCCTCGCCTATGCGCGCCACGCCGTTTCTCGCGGCGACTACAAGCGCGCCCGGCAAGTGCTGCGCACGCACCTGAAAGCCGTCAACACGGTGCACCCGTTGGCCCGCGCCCTGCTCTCTGACGTCCGCAAAGGTGAGGCCGGCGAACGGCTTGTAACGAAGGCGAGCGAAGGCATGGGCGAGGTGTTCTTCAGCCTCGGCGAAGCGCTCACCAGCGAAGGTGGAGTCGATATCGGCGCGATCTATCTGCAACTCGCTTTCTACGTGCGACCCGATTTTCCGATGGCGATGATCACGCTCGGTTCGGTCTACGAAGCAACGCGACGCTATGATCGCGCGATCGAGACTTACGCGCGCATCCCGACCGCCTCGCCGCTGTTCTTTAACGGAGAAGTCCGCCGCGCAATCAATCTCAATCTTCAGGAACGTCCTGATGACGCGATCACAGCGCTGAATGGCTTGGTCAAGCGCTTCGTGCCGAGCCCGGATACAGCGGCGGCACCGGAGCGCGGCTTGCGTTACGCGCAGGACCGGCTCGCCAAACTGGGTCTCTATAAAGGCGAGGTTGACGGCCTGACCGGCCCGGCCACCACGCGCGCCATTCGCCAGTTTCAGGAAACCCAAGGCCTCGCGACGGACGGCATTCTGGGCGATGAAACGCTCGATGCGATCGAATTTGCCACGCTCTCGCGTGACGAACTCTTCGCGAAACAGCGTGCGTTGCGTGTTCTTCTCACACTCGGCACCGTGCAGCGCGGCCACAAGAAGTTCGAGCAGGCCGCGGAAACCTACAGCCGTGCCATCGCCTTGATCGACCGCCCGAAGCAGCGCCACTGGCGGTACTTCTACAGCCGCGGCGTGTCCTACGAGCGCATGAAGGACTGGCCCCGTGCCGAAGCGGACTTGAAGCGCGCGCTTGAGCTGAACCCCGACGAGCCGCTGATCCTCAACTACCTCGGATACTCGTGGGTGGATCAGAACCTCTTCCTCGACGAAGCACTCGCGATGATCCGCAAGGCCGTGAAGATCAAGCCTGACGACGGCTACTTCGTCGATAGCCTCGGCTGGGCCTACTACCGGCAGGGCAAATATGAGGAAGCCACGAAGTACCTCGAACGTGCCGTCGAGTTGCGCCCGGAAGACCCGACGATCAACGATCATCTGGGCGACGCCTACTGGCATGTCGGGCGCCTGACCGAAGCGCGCTTCCAGTGGCGTCAGGCGCTGAGCTTCGAGCCAGAGAAAAAAGACGCGGCTATCATCCGCCGCAAGCTCGAGCGCGGTCTGGAGAAGCCAACGTCACGTGTTGCGGATCAGAAAAAGCCCTCTGATACGAAAGCGGAATAGTCTCCCGTGAGCGATGTCAGGGCGCCGGGTGTCACGGTCCAGGCGCCCGCAAAGGTCAACCTGAGTCTGCGCGTCCACGGTCGCCGGGCTGACGGCTATCACGAGTTAACGAGCCTCGTGGCGTTCGCGGATCTTGGCGATGAACTGCGCGTCTCGCCGTCAAAGGACTTTGCGCTCGAGGTCGATGGCGCTTCCGCCGCCAGTATCGACGGAGAAAATCTCATCGCACGCGCCGCGTCTCTGTTGCGCACGCGTTTCCCCAGCATCGCCGTCGGCCAAGTTCATCTCGAGAAGCGCTTGCCCGTCGGGGCCGGCTTGGGTGGCGGTTCCGCCGATGTGGCAGCCTATCTGCGCGCCGTGCGCACGCTCAACGCCGACAACTCTCACGTCTCCTCCTGGAGCAATTCAGACTGGTCCGCCATTGCGCTCGAACTCGGCGCAGATGTCCCCGTGTGTCTGCATGGCGAAAGCACATGGATGTGCGGCATCGGCGAGCGCCTCATCCCTTTGGCAACGCCGTTGCCTCCAACGCACATCGTGCTCGTCAATCCGAACATCATGGTTCCGACAGGTCCGGTCTTCGCAGCGCTTGATGCGCAACCGCTGGACGCGCCCCCTGCCCTACCGCCAGCGCACTTTGAGCTCGCTGACCTGACGAACGACCTCGAACTACCGGCGCTCCAGGTTGCGCCCGGCATTGCCGCCGCACGTGACGCGCTCGAACGGGCATCGGCCGTGCGCGCTGTCCGCATGTCTGGCAGTGGCGCAACCTACTTCGGTGTTTTTCTCGATCGCGAAACAGCGGCCGCCGCCGCCGCCCAACTGCGCGCACAACACCCGGATTGGTGGATCGAGGCCGCGACGCTCGGCGCGGCCAAAGTGGCGGTCCGGTCGTTCAGCTCACACGGTTGATGCAGAAAGAGACGACATCGGTGAGCGCGGTCTTTTGCGGCACATCGGGAAAGATCGCCAGAGCGTCGCGTGCAATTTCACCATAGTGCCGCGCCCGCTTGATCGTATCGTCGATCGCGCCGTGTGTGGCCATCAGGTCCATTGCGCGATCAAGATCGCCCTCACGCACATCGGCGTCCTGCAGAGTCCGGGTCCAGAACGCTCGCTCGTCAGCCGAGCCGCGGCGATACGACAGCACGACCGGAAGGGTGATCTTGCCCTCACGGAAATCGTCACCGACGGATTTCCCGAGGTTGGCCTGCTCACCGGCATAGTCCAGCGCATCGTCGATCAACTGGAAAGCGACGCCGAGATTGCGCCCATAGGAGCGCAGCGCTGCAATCTCGGTCTTCGGGCGCTCGGCAATCGCTGCACCCACTTCTCCGGCCGCAGCAAACAGTGCCGCCGTCTTCGCTTCGATGACGGAGAGATATTCA
>JBCAXC010000141.1:0-6230 GCA_038534255.1 Pseudomonadota bacterium | reverse complement strand
GAAGTCCACCGCATCGCCGTTGCCGCTTCAACAGCCCCATCCGCCGATCTGGGTCGCAGCGCGTGACCCGAACTCACGCCTTGATGTAACTCGGCCCAAGCGCTGTAAACCCGCTTGCTATTTCAGACGGTCCGCCCGTCGCACGTGGCCGCGTCGCACGTGCCAGATATCGCACCGGAGCAGTCAGCCAGCTGGCGACTTTCACCGGCAGAGGCACCGGAGTGCCCGGCGGAAAAAAACGCACCCCGTGCTGCGCGAGCACGAAGCCCGCGCGCGCCAGATGCCAGAGACTGGTGACCGGGTTCGCCATGGCCGCAGTGTTAGGTGATTTGCCGGGTGGCCGGAACGTCGGACATTGTCGCTGGCTTATGCCCCCGCCGTCGCAGCGTCCTGCGGAGATGCTCGCTTTTGCGCCGCGCGCAGGCAGATGTAGTCCATCACCAATGTCGCACCCGCCAGCGCCGTGATCTGCGCATGATCGTAAGGCTGTGAGACTTCGACGAGATCCATACCGACGAACGACACCGGCGCGAGGCCCTGGAGGATTTTCCGCGCCTGCCATGTCGCCAGCCCACCGCAGACCGGCGTGCCAGTGCCGGGCGCAAAGGCTGGATCGAGACAGTCGATATCGAACGTCAGATAGGCGTTGGCGTCCCCCACAATATCCAGCGCGCGCTTCAGCGTTTCGTCAGGCCCGTGGGTGTGAACCCATTCCGCATCGATCACCGTCAGGCCGTGGCTTTCACTATTGCCGGTGCGAATGCCAATCTGCACCGAGCGCTCCGCATCGATGATCCCTTCCTGCACGGCGTGAAAGAACATCGTGCCGTGATCAATCCGCTTTTCATCCTCCCGCCAGGTGTCGGAATGCGCATCGAACTGGATGAGCGCGAGCGGGCCATGCGTTTCCGCATGGGCCTTCAGGAGCGGGTAGGTCATAAAGTGATCGCCACCCAGTGTGACCATCGACGCCCCACTCTTGATGAGCCGCCGCGCGTGTTCCGCGATCTCCTCAGGCACGCCCGCCGGATCACCGAAATCAAAGTCGAGGTCTCCATAGTCGACCACGAGAAAATCATCTAGCGAGCTCTCGGGCCATGGATACAACCCGCCGGGCCACGCAAGGATGCTGCTCGCCTCGCGGATCGCCCGAGGCCCAAAGCGCGTGCCCGGCCGGTTGGTTACGGCCAGATCATAGGGCACGCCAGAGACGACGATGTCCGCGCCAGTCGGGCCTTTGCGATAGGCGCGTCGCATGAAGCTGAGCGCGCCGGAATATGAGCCGACATCCGCAAAGCCGTAAGGCGAGCCGCCGGCAAATGCGCGATCAATCTCGCTATGTGTCTCGTCGGTCATCGTGTGCTCGCTCCCCATCGCTGCATCCATGGCGATTCAGTATTGCCACACCTGACACAAGAAGTGCGGCGGCAAAATCCGCGAATCGCCTCGCCTGTGGCATGGGACTTGGCAACGTCATGAGACCAGTGCTGGACCACGCAGGAGCCCCGCGATGACACGCACAATTTATCCCGTGATCCTCGTGGGCGGACGCGGCGCGCGGCTCTGGCCCGTCTCGCGCGAAAGCCTGCCGAAGGTTTTCCAGAATCTCGCGTCGGACAATAGCCTGCTGCAGGACACTTCGATCCGCCTGAACGGGATTACAGCGTTGGGCGCGCCGCTCGTGGTTTGCAACACCGATCATACGCTGCTCGTGCGCGAGCAACTCGCCGGCGCGAAAGACCTGAGCATTCTCGCAGAACCGGTTCGCCGCAACACTGCGCCAGCGGTCGCTGCTGCCGCCGCATTCATCCAGCGGCATGATCCTGAAGCGCTGATGCTCGTGCTCCCGGCGGATCACGTCATCACCAACGCCGCCGCCTTCCACCGCGCCATCGAGACCGCCGCCGCTGTCGCGACGACTGGCCAACTGGTCACCTTCGGAATTCAGCCGACCGGCCCGGAAACCGAGTACGGGTACATCAAGTCGGGCGCCGCGCTCTCCGATGTGCCGGGCGCAAACAAGATCGAGCGCTTCGTCGAGAAACCGGACCTCGAACGCGCAAAGGCGCTGCTCGCTGAAGGTGATCACGTCTGGAACAGCGGCATGTTCGTCTTCCCCGTTCGCGAGTTGCTCGATGAATTGCGCACCCACGCACACGAGGTCATGGCCGCTGCAGTCTCATCGGTGCCACCGGAGGCGGTCATTGGGGATACGGTCGAGTTGCGCGAAGACGCCTTCGCCCGCGCGCCCGGCATCTCCATCGATTACGCCGTGATGGAAAAGACGGCCCGGGCGGCCGTGGTACCCTGCGCCATCGGCTGGAGTGACGTCGGCAACTGGAACGCGCTCTGGGAGCTCGGCCCCAAAGACGACGGCGGCAATGTGCTCGTTGGCGATGCCGTGTCACAAGAGACCAGCAACTCATTCCTGCGCAGCGATGGCCCGTTGGTGGTTGGTGTCGGGCTCAAGGACGTTGTCGTCGTAGCGACCAATGATGCCGTGCTCGTCGGGACGCAGAATGAAATTCGCACGGTCAATCAGGCGGTCGATCGGCTCGCCGCGGAGAAGCGCCGTCAGGCCGAGAGCCACAACCGCTCCTACCGTCCGTGGGGCTATGTCGAGGTCATCGAGCGCGGCAACCGTTTCCAAGTCCAGCGCATGCACATCAACCCGGGCAGTCGCATTTCCCTCCAGAAACACTACCTCCGCTCGGAGCACTGGGTCGTCGTCGAAGGCAGCGCCATGATCCAGCGCGACGACGAGGAGATGTTGCTGAGCGAAAACGAGGCGGCCTACATCCCGCTCGGCACCCGCCACCGCGTCACCAACCCGGGCGCCGTTCCACTGACCATCATTGAAACGCAGTACGGCAGCTACCTCGGCGACGACGACGTCATCCGGATCGATGATGACTTTGGCCGGACATGAAGGATGGTCGAGACGTTTCGGATAACGATATTTGCACCGCGATCCTCGCGCTGACCAAAGCGCGCGGTCCGGACAAAACCATCTGCCCCTCCGAAGTCGCCCGCAGCCTCGCGGAGGACGAAGCCGTCTGGCGCAGCCTCATGCCGCGCGTGCGCGACTGCGCTGCTGAACTCGTTGACGACGGCAAGATCGCCATCCTGCAGAAGGGCCAACCCGTCGCCGATCCGCGTGACGTCAGCGGTCCCATCCGGTTGTGCATCCAGGACTGACGCGAGCAACCATACTGGGTCGTGCGTTACGCACCTTCGCCACGCGGCTTCTGGATGAACACGCCGGTAACGCGCCAGACGCCGTCGATCTGCTCCATCGTGTAGTACGCATCGACGAAATCGCCCGGTCCGCCTTCGATGAACACGCGCTGCACCAGCGAGCCGTTCACCTCGCGCAGGCTCTTGAAGATTGCCGACTTCGAGCTCCGGATCTGCGGATAGAACTGGTCCACCATCTCCATGAAGCGTTCCTTGGTGCCGAACTTCTTCTGGATCGTCGGTGCCGCGATCGCCCACGCCGCATCCGCATCGCTCGCCCGGAACGCTTCGAGCTGCTGGGTGATTGTCGCCTCGATCCCTTTCTGGCGTGCGTCATCGGCTTGGGCGGCGTGCTGCGGCAGCACGAGCCCACCGATGCAGGCGATCATGGCGAAAACGGCTACGGTTCTGAGGTGCGAGAGAAATGACATCTGGGCTCCTTGCAGGCATGGCTTGTGCGCGGTCACAACAATGATACGCTCGTAACCGCCTTCGGGTTTCTTCATCGACGGAACACACGCCTCATGCGCATCGGCATCATTGAGACCGGACGGCCCCCGGAAGCGCTCGACGCACAACATGGGGACTACCCGTCGATGTTCCGTAACCTGCTGCGCTCTGTCGATCCCGATCTCGAGTTTCTCACCCGCGCAGCCCTCGATGGCGATGTGCCCGAAGACCCGCGTGAGGCGGATGCGTGGCTGATCACGGGCTCGCGTCACGGCGTCTACGAGCGGCTGGACTGGATCGTCGCGCTTGAAGGCTTCGTCCGCAGCGCAGTGAGCGCGAATGTGCCACTTGTCGGTATCTGCTTCGGACATCAGGTCATCGCCAGCGCGCTCGGCGGCACGGTCGTCCAGTCAGACAAAGGCTGGGGCGTCGGCCATCACGACTATGACGTCGTCGATCATCGCCCGTGGATGACCGCAAAGCCAAAACGCCTCGAGATCAATGCCGTCCATCAGGATCAGGTGATCGAGCGCCCGCCTGGGGCCGAGGTGCTGGCCAGCTCGGAATTCTGCGAGAATGCCGCGCTGATCTATGGCGATGCGATCCTCACCATGCAGCCGCATCCGGAGTTCGACGATGCCTTCGCGCGCGATCTCATCGATCAGCGGCTGACCGGCCTCGTGCCGGACGACCGGCTGGACCCGGCCCGCAACACACTGGGCCAACCGCTCAGCCGTGACATCGCCGCGACCTGGATCGTCGATTTCCTCCGCCATGCACGGGCGGCGCAAGACAGCGCCGCTTCACCAACGAAGGCCGTCGCATGAGTGTCGGATTGCGTGGAGAGTTCCGCGATGCTTGATCCCGAAGGCGCCCCCATCACCGATCTCGCGGCACTGGCGCCCGATGCTGACATCGCGACGAAGCGTGCCGCCGTCAGCCAATGGCTCAGCGCGCATCGCATCGAGGAAGTCGAGTGCGTCGTGCCCGACCTCGCCGGCGTCGCGCGCGGCAAGGTCATGCCCGCCCAGAAATTCGCCGATCTCGCGCCGCTCCACCTGCCGGACTCGATTTTCTTCCAGACCATCACTGGCGGCTATGCGGATTTCGACGGCGACAACCAGTACGCCGAAAACGATCTCGACCTTATTCCGGATCTCGCGACGCTGCGTCAGGTGCCGTGGGCCAAGAGCCCGACGGCGCAGGTTATCCACGACAGCATGCTCAACACCGGCGAGCCGTTGGAACACGCGCCGCGTCAGGTGCTCCAGCGCATCATCGCGCTCTATGCCGCGGAAGGCTGGCGCCCGGTCGTCGCGCCGGAGCTGGAATTTTATCTCACGCGCCGCAACACCAATCCGGATGAACCGCTCGTCCCGCCGGTGGGACGTTCAGGCCGTGCCGCCGCCAGCCGCCAGTCGTATAGCATCAGCGCGGTCGACGAGTTCGACGTCATCGTGGACGAAATATACGACTTTGCTGAGGATCAGGGCCTCGAGATCGATACGATCATCCAGGAGGGCGGCGCCTCCCAGCTTGAGATCAACATCAAGCACGGCGATCCCCTGCTGCTTGCCGATCAGGCCTTCCTCTTCAAGCGTACGATCCGCGAGGCCGCGCTGCGCAATGACTGCTACGCCACCTTCATGGCCAAGCCGATGGAAGACCAGCCCGGCAGCGCGCTTCACATTCACCAGAGCGTCGTCGACATCGAGACGGGGCGCTCGGTCTTCTCCGACGAGACCGGCGCATCAACGGACACGTTCCTCCATCATGTCGGCGGCATGCAGAACTATCTTGCCGCCGCAATGTGCATCCTCGCGCCATATGTAAACTCCTACCGCCGCCTCGTGCCGGACGCCGCAGCGCCGATCAATCTGGAGTGGGGCGAGGACAATCGCAGCGTCGGCCTGCGCGTCCCCACGTCTGAGCCGGTGGCCCGCCGCATCGAGAATCGCGTCGCCGGCGCGGATACAAATCCCTACCTCGCGATCGCCGTCTCACTGGCCTGCGGATACCTCGGCATGCGCGACCGCATCGAGCCGCGCCAGGCGATCGAAGGCAGCGCCTATCAGTCCGATCACGGCTTGCCGCGCGGCCTGCAGGAGGCGCTGCAACTCTTCGGCAGCTGCCAACCGCTGCAGGAAGCGCTTGGCACCGGTTTCAGCCAGCTCTTCCAGGCCGTCAAACACGAAGAACTGAGCGAATACATGCGGGTGATCAGCCCGTGGGAACGGGAGCACCTGCTGTTGAGCGTCTGACCAACAGCGTCGAGGGACACAACTACCAGAGCCCCGAGCAGCGCGAAAGGATATTGCGATGAACATCATGGCCAACCTGCCACCGACGTCGGAGCTCCAGGCGATCGACGCCGCGCATCATCTCCACTGCTTCACCGATACGGCCGAGCTGAATGCCAAGGGGACCCGCGTGATCACCGGTGCCAACGGTGTCTACCTCTACGATTCAGACGGGAATAAAATCCTCGACGGCATGGCGGGCCTCTGGTGCGTCAACATCGGTTATGGCCACAACGAGATCGC
>JBCAXC010000140.1:0-6269 GCA_038534255.1 Pseudomonadota bacterium | reverse complement strand
TGCGCGGCGAGCGCCGTCATCAAGCGGGCGTCGCTTGCGATGTGGCGCCGTGTCTCCAACAATTGCGCTGCGATGGCGCGCCCAGCTTTGGCGGAGAGGCGGTTGTTGGGTCCAATCTGGCGCTCGAGCGCTCTGCCGAACGCACTGCCCAAGGCGCGTGCTGCGAGTGCGTTGCGGATATGACTTCCGGGCGCGCTTTCGGGGAGGCGCAACTTCCAGCCACGCCGCACAACTGCCGCGCGAAGGCCCGGTGCTGTGTCGAGACGTTTCAGTCGCGTGGCGCCTGCGGATGCCGGAAGTCCGAGCGCGCGCGCAACGAGGAGACGCTCGAGAGTGGCGGCTGCGGGCTTGCGCTCGATGGCGGTGAGGAACGTTTTGCCAAACGCATCGGCCAGCGCGGCATTGCCCTGTGCGGTGATTGCCAGTGCGGGGTCTGCGTGGATGACGCTTGCCCGTGATCCCGCAACCTGCAGCAGACCCTGTTCAACCGCACTGAGCTGCCAGTCCGAAATATGCGTTTGACGCGCTGCCGTTGTGCCGTGCTCCGCGACGAACTTGGGTGTGCCGAGCAGCGCACTGACCAAAGTCGTTAGCGATGCCAGGTCAGCGCCTGTCGCTTTTGTGTCCGCACCGGCCTTCGCGGGGCCGGATGAGCTGCATGAAAATGTCGCGAGAAGATAGAGATCGCTCAGGCCAAGCGATGTGCCGGCGGTGATCTCGGTCAGGGCGTGTGCGGAGGTCTGGTGATCGCTCGCCCGCGTCTCGCGGTCCAGTTGTCCTGCTGCGCCGTCCATCTGATGCCCGAGCCCTGGCTGTTTGCGTGGTGCATCCGGGACGCGGGACGGGAAGAGGACGCGTGAAGCCGACGAATCACAGGTTGGCTTCCAGCTATACTGCGGCAGGCAACGGCGGACGCCAAGTCAGCCTCGCGATTTGCTGTGTGGCAGCGCACGACTTTTGCTTGGCCGATGTGGCTCGGCAAACTCAGCAGGGGCGTGCCGGGCGATTGAGGGCAGCGAGACGGTCCAGCATATCGGCGGCCTGCGGCCTCGCGGCCCGATCTTCCTCAGCGACTTCAGCCGCCACTTCGCGCATTTCGCTCAGCAGACACGCGGCATCTGCCACGGCCTCGCGGGCTTCTTCCATCATCTCGTCGCCCTGCAGGGCGCGGTGAATGTCCACCAGCATCCTAATCATTGTCGGGACGTCGAGTTTCTCATCTTCCGCAAACGCTGCTGCGCCGTCGCCCAAACCATACGCCATACGCCTCGTGCCTCCGCATTTGCCCACGCCGCAAGAACGCCGCTCCCTTCAACCAGGGCACGGTGTCGGCGCGACATGGCAGAGCTGAACGATCTTTGGCTGATCGTCCAGTATACTACCATATGCTCAGGATGTGCAGGACTAGTCGTCAACCTAGGTGGCGGCGCTAGGCCTCCCCGAAGGGTCGCATTAACGACATGATTTTCCTTTGAATATGCGGTTCGGGGAGGCGACCGGGTGTCGGCAATCATGGCTCGGCAGACCGGTTTGGCGCGCGTCACCGAACGTTCCTGAACGTCCGGCAACTCTCCCTTAACGAGAAGATGGAAAAGTCGGAGCGTTGCGCGCGAAATGGCATGAGTACGCTGGCGCGGAACATCTGCATCTGGAGAAGTCATGTCGCGCGTCAACTCATCGCTATCACGTCATCCTTTGGTCCGGCCTTCGGGCGCCGTCAGGGTGGTTGGGGTCATCGGAACGGTTGCGCTGATCCTCGGCCTCGCGGGCTGCAGCACCAGTGGCTCCTTGCCCGCGCTCGGGTATGCGGACGCCACAGGTACGGTGAAGGCCTCGAAGACGCCCGGCGCTGATGCTGCGCCCAAGGACAGCTGGGAACGCACGCCGGAAGGCTCGTTCGATCACCGCGATTATTCCAAGACGCGCCTCGAGGTGCAGCGGGCACGCAAGCTGATCAACGCCTACCGGGCCGAGAACGGGCTGAAACCGCTCGCGCTGAACTCAAAGCTGACTCTGGCGGCAAAGACGCATTCCCGCGATCTCGCGAAGTGGGACCGCATCTCGCATCATGGTTCTGACGGGTCGAACCCGTGGAAGCGCGTCCACCGTACCGGCTACAAGGCGCGGCTGACGGCAGAGAATGTCGGCACCGGCCAGATCACCATCGAGGAAGTCTTCAAGGGCTGGCAGGAGAGCCCGGGCCACAACAAGAACCTGTTGCTCGCGGATGCCGAAGAGATGGGCATCGCGCTCGTCCACGACCCAAAGACCGAGTTCAAGACGTTCTGGACGCTGGTGCTTGGTTCGCCGATCTCCTGATCGGGACGTGGTTGCGCTTACGCTACTAGGCGTCGACGGCCGCGGATTTTGAGAACCGAGACAAGATCGAAATGTCGAGCCCAAGACGTCGTTTCGCCGCCAGATAGAACAGCACCGAAGCCGCAACGCGTGAGAGTGAGGTGGCGATGGCCGCGCCGACCAGCCCGTAAACCGGGATTAGCGCGATGTTCAGCACGACATTCAGTATAACGCTGCAGAACAGGACGAGAGCGCAGGTGCGCTGCTCGCCCATCATGTTCATGACGAACTCTGCCGGGCCGACAGCGGCGCGGAGCGTGATGCCAATCGCGAGGATCGCCATAACGCTGTAGCCGCTCATAAACTCTGCACCGAAGAGCCAGAGCAGCGGCTTGCCGACGATCAGCAGGCCGATGATCGCTATCAGTGACGGCCAGAATGTCCATTGCGCCGCGTCCCGAACGAAACGCTCCAGCCCCTCACGATCGCCCCGCGCTTTCAGCGCCGATATTCGGTTCGCGATGCTGGAGCCTACGGCGTAGTGCACGAAGCTGACAAGCCCGATCGTCTTGAGGGAGGCGAAATAAATCCCCGCATCGCTCGGCGTCATGAAGTGTGAGATCGCCAGGACGTCGATGTTGTAGAGCAGCAGATCGATCCCCTCGACGAAGAGGATCGGCAGCGCCGTGATCAGCCAGAAACGGGTCTCATAGGATCTCGGGCCGGTCGGCACGGTTCTCGCGAGACGTCTTTGAAGCAACACCGTCTGAACCAGGTAGGTCACGTAAGCGGCGATGACGGCGCAGGCTGCAGCGGTGGTCGCGACCATCGGGAGGCCGAGAAGAGCGGCGGCGCCCATCGCGAACAGCAGCATCAGCGGGCGGAGGATATACGGCGGAACCAGGGCGATGTGCATCCACGCATAGGCGCGACCGATGCAATCCTGCGCGTCGGTCAGCACAATAACCGGTACGCAGAAAAACACGATGTAGGCCGGGAGCAGATAATACTCCGCAACGAGACCCGGCATGAACCAGAGCACGGCGAGGGCGGCGCCCGAAAGCGCGGTGGCAAGGCCAAAGATGATCAGGCGACCACGCAGAAGCAGCCCGCGCAGGAGGTTGAATTCCCCCTGTTCGGTGTACTGCGGCAGGAACCGCATCATCGAGACATTGAGTCCGACGGACGACACGACGCTCAGGATCAGGACCCAGACCCAGACGAACACGAAGACCCCGTATTCGAAACTGCCCATCCAGCGGGCAAGGACGACTTGCGACGCGAAGGCGATACCAGCGCTCAAGACGCGGATGAAAAAGACGGTCAGCGCGGTGCGTTGGGCCATGGCGCGATCCGTATCCGAGCCGAGAGCTGCGCGAATGTTTGCGATCCGTGCGAGCGCGGTCTCAAACACACCTTGCGCGGTGCCGTTGGGTGGCGCCTCGTTCAGATCTGCGTCGCGCGGACTGGCCATACGTCTCTGGCTTTCGATATGGGCCTACCGTCACTGGCGGCCCGTTGAAGCGTTGTCGTCAGCTGTCGCGGATAGCCGGATCGGCAGTGCCAGTCGGACATGCGGGCGTTAGCGAAGATTGCGTGCGGCCGCGTTCGCGTTCCGCCACGATGGTCGCGACACCACCCCAGGCCCAGCATCTCTCGGCATCGCCTAGTTGCGCATGCACGTTCGAGAAAAACTCCGCCATGCCCTGCGCATGCGTTCCATGGCGGCTTTCGAGCAATACGGCGACCGTCTTCAGGTCATCGTGCGTGAGGCGCGGCGTAGCTGGCAGAGCTTCAGTGAGCATCGGCCGATCGGATGAGAAAAGTGGCATGTACGACGTGAGGCGTTGGTTCGGTTGCTTTTGCTCCGGGAGATGCAACTTCAACGCCAAACCCGCGTCGTGATGGCCGCTACATGAACGCTCAGCGCAGGAGCCCCCGCGATGCGGGAGATACTGAGGTCGCGCGTCACGCCGTCAGCCCGCAAAACCTCCATCTGCAAGATACTTCAGCTCGTCTGGTGTCGAGGTGCGCCCGAGAATCACGTTGCGATGCGGAAACCGTCCGAAACGGCGGATCGCATCGGCGTGGATATGCGCGAAGCGGAGATTTTCTTCGACACCGTGCGCCTCGAAGAGCGCAACGCAGCGTGTCTGCATCGCCAGATCCTCAGCATGCATGAACGGCATGTAGATGAACGGTCGCAGCGCGCGTTCGATGCGCTGATCGTGGCCTGCCTCTATCGCCGTACTCGCCACGTCAAGAGCTTTTGCGTCGCTCGCAAACATCTCGGGCGTGTCGCGGAAAACGTTGCGCGGGAACTGATCGAGCACGATGATCAGGGCCACAGCGCCTGCGGGCGTCTGCGCCCAAACGTCGTGCTCACCGCGACGCGCCGCTTCGATTGTAGCGAGAAAACGTGCCTTGATCTCGGCGTCGAAGGCGTCGGACTTGGTGAACCATTTGTCCGGCCCTGCGTCCTGCCAGAAGCTTACGACATCAGCTGCGGAGACCATCTTTCAAGTCCTCGTTACTCGAGCGCAGAACACCGATCGATGTGAACCCTAGCGATCCGTGTTGAAGGGGCCGGGCAGTCCGGTCACGCTTGAGGCTGTTACCGGGCGCGTTGAGCGCACGACGGTGCGGTCATTCCAGTTCGCGGCCTGTTGGCCAGGTTTGGCTTTCTTTTTCTTCCGCCAACCGCAGACCCAGGCGCGCACCTTCGGGCGCATGTTCACCGGGCCGCCGCCAACGCGCTCTGCGACCGGCATCGTCGCAACCGTTGCGGGGAAGAAGAAGGTCTTCCAGATGCCGTTCTCAAAGCCGTGCTGAAGCAGGCTGGCGGCGCGGGCGTTGCGAATGCGGGCCGTTTCTGCACCGAGCACGATCGCGATCAACCGGCGCCCGTTGCGCGTCGCAGACGAGACGATGTTGAACCCGGACGCGCAGACGAACCCGGTCTTCATTCCATCGGCGCCGTTGAATGTTCTCAGCAGCAGGTTGAACGAGCGCAGGCGTGCCTTGCCGAACCGCATGGATGACTTCGTGAAGATCGCGGCATGCTCCGGGTACTGGATGATAAGCGCACGAGCCAACCGCGCCATATCGCGGGCTGTCGAGTATTGCTCCCTCGCGTGGAGACCATTCGGGTTCACGAACTGCGAACGGGTCATCCCGAGGCGACGTGCGGTGGCGTTCATCCGTTGTGCGAAGGCCGGAACGCTGCCGGAAATTTTCTCCGCGAACATGATCGCCACATCGTTGGCGGATTTGACGATCAACGCATCGATACCCACGCGAACGGTCATGCGTCCGCCAACGGGCAGGCCGATCTTGCTTGGCTGGACAGCGCGCGCGGCCTTCGACGTGACAATGTTGTCCTGCATCGACAGGCGACCGGCGCGGAGTTCTTCAAAGATGATGTAGACGGTCATCAACTTGGTCAGGGACGCCGGGTGCCAGCGGGTATCCGGCTCATCCGAATAAATCACCGCGCCATTTGAGGCGTCGAAGAGCAGCGCGGGGCCGGTGGCCTCGGCGCGCACGTGGCCGATGAGCAGGAGACACATGCTCGCCAGTACCGTCGCGAGGCGCGTCGTGAACCGGCGTCTCAGGCGCTGGGTTTTGTGAGCGGCGTCGCGGGACATGACGTGCGGGCTCTTGTGACGGGCGCCCTTGGAATCGCGGGGCGGGGTCTGGTGCGGATCTCAGGGCGTATATGATCCGGTCGGAGAGGTAAATCGCAGGGCCTGCGAGACGCGCACCGTTCCAACGCCGATGTGGCATTTGCGCGGAGTCGGCCTGGTGCCGCGCGTGACGTCGTGTGTGTGGCGTTTGAAACCAAACGCCTTTGGTCACGCTCTCGGCATTTCTGCGAAATGCCTGCGCTCGGTTCGCGCGTGACGTCGTGTGTGTGGCGTTTGAAACCAAACGCCTTTGGTCACGCTCTCGGCATTTCTGCGAAATGCCTG
>JBCAXC010000139.1:0-6284 GCA_038534255.1 Pseudomonadota bacterium | reverse complement strand
AGGTGCCGTGATCGATGTCGAGGAGCGCGCCCTGTGCGCCTTCGAACAGGATGCGCTGACCGGCCTTGCGCTTTTTGTCGAGCAGGTCCCAGACCGTGTCCATGTAGGGCAGGATTTTCGGGGCAATCTCACTGAGCGACGCGTGCAGTTCGGCGGCGCTGATCTCCGGCTCGCCGAGGCCGCGACGCAGGGCGTTGTGGTGCGTTAAAATGCGGTCGATCTTGCCCTCGAGGCTCCGCAGATTACGCAGGTCCTGAACGCGGATCGCGCGGCGGCCGACCTTGTCTTCGTAGGCCGGGCCGATGCCGCGGCCGGTGGTGCCGATCTTGCCGGCGTTGTCGGCGGCGCGCTCGCGCAGATTGTCGAGTTCGCGGTGGAGGGGGAGGATCAGCGTTGCATTTTCAGCGATGCGCAGATTGTCGTGGGTGATCTCCACGCCCTGCCTCTGGACGGCGGCGATCTCATCGAGCAGGGCCCACGGGTCGATGACAACACCATTGCCGATCACGGCGAGCTTGCCTTCGCGCACGACGCCTGAAGGGAGCAGCGAGAGCTTGTAGGTCTTGCCGTCGATGACGAGCGTGTGGCCGGCATTATGGCCGCCCTGGAACCGGGCGACGACGTCCGCGCGCTCGCTCAGCCAGTCGACAATCTTGCCCTTGCCTTCGTCGCCCCATTGGGAGCCGACAACCACCACGTTCGCCATTGCGTTCTCTCACCGCGTCCGGACAGCAAAACGCCCCGACTCGGCGGACGGGGCGAGACAGGGCGTAAGTGGGTATAACGATGCGTGCGCCGGACGGGAAGGGGCGAATGTGCGCGGCCACAACCTGTGCGGGGCTCTGTTGCAGCGTCTCACCCCGGATGCGATAGGGCGGGTGCGATACACCGGGAACGAGGTCGCAGCGGTGGCGTTCTGTCGTGATAGCGCCGAGGCCCTCTCCACAACGGAACATTTCTGACCATGTCTGACACGCCGACCGTCCTCGTTTTTGCCGGAAGCACACGCACCGGATCACTCAGCGCGCAACTCGCCAATGCGATGGCGCTCGCGCTCAATGACGCCGGTGCGGCGCCGAACCTGATCACGCTCGCGGACTATAAAGCCGACATCTACAACGGGGACGATGAGGAGGCGCACGGTGCGCCGCAATCGATGCGCGATCTCAATGCGCTCATTCATGCACACGACGGGGTGGCGATTGCGACGCCTGAGTACAATGCGTATTTTCCTCCTCTTTTGAAGAATGCACTGGACTGGTGCTCGCGCCCGAGTTCGACAGATCATCGCCCGCCATTGCCGCGGGGCAAGCCTGCAGCCGTGATCGCGAGCGCGCCTGGACCAAAGGGAGGCATCCGCGTGTTGCCAAAGCTTCGGGACCAGATGATCGAGTTGGGCTTTGCGGTCACGCCCGAGCCGCTCGCCGTTGGAAACGCTGGCGATGCATTTGATGAGGCGGGGCGGCTGAAAGATGATTTTGGCGCGGGTCAGTTGAAGACTGTCGCGGAAAGCCTGGTCGCGATGTGTCGGGCGCAGGCATCGGGCTGAGACGTGATTGACGTCGGAGAACTTGGCACGCTTGGGGCCGGGCTTGTTCGGCCCGAATGCGTCGTCTGCCACGTCTCCGGGCTGGCGATCGTGCCGGACTGGACGCCACCCGGCGGGGTAACGCTTTTGACACCTGACGGGAGCGTGACCCGGCTGCTTGCGACGGCGCCGGATGTGGATGTGCCGACGCCGCTGCGGCCAAACGGTGTGGCGCTGGAGGACGGAGGGACCCTCCTGCTCGCACATCTCGGCGATGATCGGGGTGGCGTCTACCGTCTGCATGGTGACGGGCGGTGCGAGGCGGTCGTCACCGAGATTGCAGCCACGCCCCTGCCGCCGACGAACTTTGTGATGGTGGATGCGGACGGACGGCTCTGGATCACGGTTTCGACGCGGGCCATTCCACGCTCCGACGATTTTCATCCTGACGCGGCGGGCGGATTGATCGCCGTTCACGAGAGAGGCGAGACCCGGATTGTCGCGGACGGTCTCGGGTATGCCAATGAGTGTGTCTTGTCTCCTGATGGCGCGACGCTCTACGTCAATGAAACGTTCGGGCGACGGTTGAGCGCGTTTGACCTTCGCGACGGCATGCTTTGCGAACGCCGGACAGTCACCACGTTTGGTGCCGGGGTGTTTCCGGATGGTGTGGCGTTAGCGGCGGACGGGACAGCGGTCGTCACCTCGATCCTGTCGAACCGTGTCATTCAGGTGAACCTTGAGACCGGGGGACAAACGCTGTGGCTCGCCGACAGCGATGAAGCCTATCTCAGCGAGATTGAGGAGGCATTTCAGAGCCGCACGCTTGCGCGCGCGCATCTCGCGACGCCGCCGCCAGGGCCGTTGTCACATGTCTCGAGCCTCGCATTTGCCGGGGCGGATCTTTCGACTGCGTATCTCGGCACGCTTGGAGGCGATCGTCTCTACCATTTCACAGCGCCGGTTGCCGGACTTGCGACACCACACTGGACACGTGATCTCGGCCCACTCTCGGCGCTCGCAGGACTTTCGACATGAGTGTGCTCGCAGACACGTTCTCCGTCGGTGTTGTTGGTGCGGGCTACTTCGGGCGTTTTCATATCGATGCCTGGCGACGGGTTGCCGGTGCGCGCATCACGGCGGTGTGCGACCGGGACGCAGCGCGCGTTCAGAAGGAGATGTTGGAGACGCAGGGAGAGAAAATTTCGCGTTGCTACGCGTCGCTCTGCGAGATGCTGGAGCATGGAGTGCCAGATGTTCTCGACATAACGACGCCACCGCAAACGCATCTCGCGGTGATCACGGAAGCGGCCGGGCGCGTGCCGCACATCGTCTGCCAGAAGCCGTTTTGTGGCGGGCTGGAGGGCGCCCGCAGAGCGCTTGCGATCTGCGAGGCGGCGGGGACGAAAATTGCCGTGCATGAGAACGTGCGGTTTCAACCGTGGTATCGGGTCATGCGGCGCCTGATCGATGACGGTGCGATCGGCGAGCCGTACCAGATTGCATTCCGACTGCGGCCAGGCGACGGGCAGGGCGCCGACGCCTATCTGGATCGACAGCCTTACTTCCGCGAGATGCCCCGTTTTCTGATCCATGAGACAGCGATTCACTGGATCGATACGTTCCGGTATCTTTTCGGAGAGATCGACGGTCTTTCAGCGCACCTCATACGCCGCAACCCGGCTATTGCAGGGGAGGACGGCGGGGCGATTTTCTTCCGTTTTGCAAGCGGCGCAACCGGACTGTTCGACGGCAATCGTCTGGCGGATCACGCGGCTGCGAACACGCGCCTCACGCTCGGGGAGATGGTGATTGAAGGGGCGGACGGATCGCTCCAACTCAACGGCGACGGCAGCGTGCGGCATCGCGCGTTTGGTGCGGAAACCCCGTCACAGGTCAGCTTCGACTGGCGCGATCATCACTTCGGCGGAGACTGCGTCTATCTCTGTACGCAGGCGATCGTTGACGCGTGGCAAAACGAAACGGCGCCCGAGACGGACGCCGCTGCATACTTGAGAAACATGGAAGTTGCAGATGCGGTTTACGCGTCCGCGGAGACGGGACGCACGATCGACCTGCAACGCGCCCGCAGGTCCTAGAACAGACCGTCAAACTTCTTCTTGAAGCGGGAGAGACGGCCACCGCGGTCGAGAAGCTGCTGGTTGCCGCCGGTCCAGGCCGGATGCGTGCTCGGGTCGATATCCAGCTTGAGCGTGTCGCCCTCGGCGCCGTAGGTCGACATCGTCTCGAACTCGGTGCCGTCGGTCATGACGACTTTGATGAGGTGGTAGTCCGGGTGGACGCCTTCAGCTTTTTTCATCGGGTCGGCTCGTCTGGTCAACGCAGACCGGATGCGCTGGCGTGCTCGCTCAGCGGGCGGATCTGCAAAGTGGCGGAGATTTGAGGCAGGCTATACGTGAAGGCCGCGCGCGGGACAAGCGGAATGTCGGCGGTGCTGCGTTGGGCGCCCTGTTCGGGTTTCGCGCCAGCGGGGCGTTACCGGGTCGTCAGCTTAAGCTCGATACGGCGGTTGCGCTGGAGCGCTTCGCGGCTCGTGCCAGGATCGATCGGGCGGAACTCACCATAGCCCGCGGCCACGAGACGCTGAGGCGGCACGCCTTCGGCCTGAAAGAGCCGCAGGACCGAGAGAGCGCGCGCGAACGACAACTCCCAGTTCGACGGAAACTCCGCTGAGTTGATGGGATTGCGGTCGGTATGGCCATCGATCTGAAGCACCCAGTCGATGTCGTCCGGGATTTTGCTGGAGAGCTGGCGGATGGCGCGGGCGAGTGGCTCCAGAGCCTGCACGCCGCCGCCGGTCAGTGACGCGCCGCCTGCGGGGAACAGCACTTCGGATTCAAAGACGAAGCGGTCACCCACGATTTTCACGTCATCCCGCTCGCCGAGGATATCGCGCAGGCGGCCGAAAAAATCCGAGCGATAGCGTGACAGCTCCTGCACCTTGCGGGCGAGCGCGACATTCAGGCGCTTGCCGAGATCCTCGATGCGGGTCTGGCTCTCGCTTTCCTTGCGCTCGCTCTCGCCAAGTGCGGCCTGCAGAGAGGCGATCTGTCGGCGCAGTGACAACATCTGCTGGTTGAGGATTTCGACGCGGGCGAGCGCTTCGGACGAGATTTCTTTTTGACCTGCAAGATCACTGCGTAATGACGTGATCGTGCCGTCCTTGTCGCCTGCGTTCGCATTGCCAAGATCGATGACGCCGGTGAGACGGTCATTCTCGGCTTCGGCGCCGGCGAGTGAGGCCTGCAGGGCGGCGAGTTCATCCTTGAGCGTTTTGCCCTGGCTCTTTTCGAGCGAGAGCAGTTCCGTCAGCTGCGCGATCTGGCGGGTCAGGCGGGCGAGCGCGTTGTCCTTGCCGCTCGATTCCTGTGTGACGAAGTACTGCGCGATCATGAAGATCGAGAGCAAGAACGTCATGACCAGCAGCAGCGTCGCCATGGCGTCGACGAAGCCCGGCCAGTAGTCGGTCGAGGAGCCGCCGCGTCGGTTGCGAGAGAGCGCCATCGGTCAATCAGCCAGCGCCGAGGCGCGTCCGCAGATCACGGAGCACCGCTGAAATCTCAACTTGCTGGGCCGACTGGTCATCGACCCATTTCCGCACGACCTCCTGCTCGCTCCGCATCTGGCGAATGAGTTGTTCGATCGCACCGGCAAGTTCCTTGGTCGCATGGGTGCCGTCACCGTCGCCGCCGTTCGCCGCGATCTGCTCGTGCAGCGCGGAAACCGTGCGCTGCATCTCTCCGACCGCGTAGCGCAGTGCGCTCGAGGCTGCATCCGAGCCGCCACCGGCCGTGCCGAGGTCGGTGATTGCGGACAACCATTCCTCCAGCTCGTTGTAGAACCGGTTCTGCGCCTGGCTGGCCTGCAGGTCGAGGAAGCCCAGAATGAGCGACCCTGCCAGACCGAACAGCGAGGAGGAAAATGCGGTGCCCATGCTGGTCAACGGCGCCTGAAGACCGGTCTTGAGTTCTTCGAAGATGACGAGACTGTCAGAGCCGGATGTATCCAGCGCGTTGATCGTCTGGCTGACGGAGGTGATCGTGCCGAGCAGGCCCCAGAACGTCCCGAGCAGACCAAGAAAGATCAGCAGGCCCACGAGATAGCGCGACGTATCACGCGCCTCGTCGAGCCGGGCGGCGAGTGAATCCATCAACGAGCGCATCGATGACGCGGAGAGTGCAATCTGCCCACGGCGGTCACTCAGCATCGTCGCCATTGGCGCAAGAAGTTCAGGTCGGTGGGAAATTTCGAGGCCGGGGTCGGACACGCGAAACGCGTTCACCCAGTTGATCTCACGGCCCAGCCGGAGCACCTGGCGAAATGCATAGGCGGTGCCGACGAGCAGGACGAACAGGATAAGCCCATTCAGCCCGACATTGTTCATGAACGCGCCGGCTGCAGGCGCTGCCAGAATGGCCGCGAGCGCGCCGACGAGCACGAGGAACATGACCATCCGCAGGAGATAGATCCGCGGTTTTGACAGTTTCGTCTGCACCGACTCGATACCGTAGCCCGCGCTGTCGTTCCTCGCCATGTGCTTCGCCCTCACGGCTCACCGCATCACGCCGCGCCACACTGCACGCCGCCGCTCTCCATTCGTCTTGCAGCACAACCGGGCGAGATTGCGCCGGATTTCCGGCCAGCCCTGCCATGTTGTGCCCACGGGCAGCATATGCGCGGCGCTGCCCATGACGTCAATTCGCTGAGCGCCCGGTTTCTGCGTTGTATGGCGGTG
>JBCAXC010000138.1:0-6352 GCA_038534255.1 Pseudomonadota bacterium | reverse complement strand
TGCGACGTCGGCGAACGGAAAATAGCGCGGCGCAACCGACGACGTCCCGCTCTCGCGCCTTCTCAGACTTTCGCTGTTCCAGATCACCGTGGGCATGGCCCTTGTCTTGCTGGTGGGAACGCTCAACCGGGTGATGATCGTCGAGCTGTCGGTTCCAGCCTGGCTGGTGTCGGTGATGATTGCGCTGCCGCTGGTTTTTGCTCCGCTGCGTGCTCTCATCGGGCACCGCTCGGACGTTCATGTCTCCTATCTCGGGTGGCGGCGGGTGCCGTTCATCTGGCTTGGGACCATGCTGCAGTTCGGCGGGCTGGCGATCATGCCGTTTGCGCTCATTCTGCTCTCGGCCGATGGCAACGGTGCGGCGTGGATCGGCCAGGCGGGTGCGGCGCTCGCGTTCCTGATGGTCGGGGCCGGCATGCACACGACGCAGACTGCCGGTCTCGCGCTCGCGACGGACCTCGCTCCTGAAGAGAGTCGGCCGCGCGTGGTGGCGTTGCTCTACGTCATGCTGCTCGTCGGCATGATGGTGAGTTCTCTGGTGTTCGGTGCACTGCTCGCCGACTACAGCCACATGCTGCTCGTGCGCGTTGTGCAGGGCGCGGCCGCGGTGACATTTGCGGTCAATCTCGTCGCTTTGTGGAAGCAGGAAGCGCGCGCACCAAAGCGCACCGCGCCCGGACTTGCGCGGCCGACGTTTTCGCAGGCGTGGACGCGGTTGCGGTCGAACGGACGTGTCGGACGGATGCTGGTCGCGCTTGGCATCGGGACGGCGGCGTTCAACATGCAGGACATCCTGCTGGAGCCGTACGGCGCGGAAGTGCTCGGCCTTTCTGTCAGCGGGACGACGACGCTGACGGCGTTGTTCTCAGCAGGCATGTTGATCGGGTTTGCGCTGGCGGCGCGTGCGCTTGGGCGCGATCCGTCCGCACGTCGCAAACGCCGGTCGGACCCCTATCGCATTGCGGCCAACGGGTGCCTCGTCGGGCTCGCGGCTTTTGCCGCCGTGATTTTCGCAGGTCCTCTCGAGAGCGCGCTCGTTTTCCGCATCGGGGCGACACTCATTGGTCTTGGTGGCGGATTGTTTTCTGTCGCGATGCTGGTCTGCGCGATGGAACTGGCGCGCGATGAAGACAGCGGGATCGCGATTGGGGCGTGGGGCGCGGTGCAGGCGACTGCTGCCGGGCTCTCGATCGCCGCAGGCGGCATCATCCGCGATACGACGCAGGCGCTGGGTGAAGCCGGTGTGCTTGGCCCCGCGTTCGACAGCCCGTCGGTTGGTTACAGCGTGGTCTACCACCTTGAGATCGCGCTGCTGTTCGCCGCGCTCATCGCACTCGGCCCCGTCGTGACCTATGCGCAGCGCATGGACCGCGACGGGCAAACGCGCATGACTGCGGGCAAGGAACAATTCGGTTTGGCGGAGTTTCCCGGTTGAGGCGTGCGCTTTCGCAGTGCAACGCGTCCTCATCGGAGAGAGAATAAAGAAGGAGATGGCACTATGATAACGGACTATATCGACCTCGCCGTCGTAGCGATCTGGCTGTTCTGGATGTTTTTCTTCGGCCTCGTCTACTACCTCCAGCGGGAGGGGATGCGCGAAGGCTATCCACTCGAGACGCATGAGCCCGGCACCTACAAGGAGCACGGCTTCATCTGGATGCCGGAGCCGAAGACGTTCCTGATGCCGCATGGCGGTACGCGGACGTCGCCCCCAGCCAATGGCGCGGATACGCGGCCGGTGAACGGTGTGCCCGTCGACGGGTTCGATGGCTCGCCGATTGAGCCGAATGGCGGCAATCTGATGCTGAGTGGTGTCGGTCCGGCGGCATGGGCGGAGCGCGAGGATGTCCCGGATCGGGGCTTACACGGCGAGTTGAAGATTGCGCCGATGCGCGCGCTTCCCGGGTTCGAGATTGTGAAAGGTGACATTGATCCGCGCGGGCTCCCCGTTGTCGGCGCCGATGGCGTCGAAGGCGGGACGGTCAAGGATGTCTGGATCGACGCGGGCGAGAGCCTGATCCGTTATCTCGAGATCGAGACGCCGGGTGGTGTTGTGATTGCGCCGTTCACGCTTGCTGACGTCAATCCGATCACGATGAACGGGTTCAACCCCTTCGGGATTTTCGGTGACACCAAGGGCGATGCGTTTGTCGAGATCAACTGCGTGAACGGTGCGCAGATTGCTGAGGCGCCGAAGACGGCAAGTCCTGATCAGATCACCATGCTCGAGGAAGAAAAAGTGAGTGCGTACTTTGGCAGCGGTTATCTCTATGCCAACGCCGACTCGCGGGAGCCGCTGTTTTGAGCGGGGATTTTGACTTCGAGGTGGCGCCTGGCTTGCCGACATCATTGCCGGAGGGTGAGCGCATCCTGTGGCGTGGTGCGCCGGACGCCACGTCATTTGCGCGTCGCGTCCTGCATGTGCGGGCGGTGGCGGTGTACTTCGCGCTGCTGTTTGCGTGGTACCTTCTGGAGCAAAATGGTGTGGCGCTCACCGGCGGGGCGCTGGCTCCGATCTCCGGTGCGTTGTGGCTGGTCATCGCCGCTGTTGCAGCCGTTGGTATTCTCTCCGCCCTGGCATGGGGCTATGCGCGAACGACCGTCTACATTCTGACGGACAAACGGCTGATCGTGCGGACGGGGATTGCCCTGCCGATCACGTTCAACCTGCCGCTTGCGCATGTGACCGGTGCTGACCTCAAGCAGTGGTCGGACGGGACCGGAACGATTGCGCTGGCGATCGATGGCACGGCGCATCTGGCCTATCCGCATCTTTGGCCAAGTGTGCGGCCTTGGCATGTGCTGCATCCGCAGCCGGCGCTGCGCTGCATCGGCGATGCCCAGCTGGTCGCAACACTTCTGACTGACGCCTATCGCGCCGTGCTGGCCGAACAACCGGTGATGACGGCGGCGGCGCAGGGACGGCCGGAGACCGAGGCAATTGGCGCAGCGACGGGAGACGCTGTGACGGTTGCCGAACCACGCAAGGACCGCATGGACGACATCGGGGTGGTGCCTGCGCATTAGCGTAACGCCACCCAGCATAGCCGACCGCGCCGGAGGAAGACGGAGCGGAACGACAGGACGACATGACAGGGAGAAGAATATGAAGACACAGGCAAAAAGGAATATACGTGTGACGCGTGTCGCACCGCACGACGACGATCGCGATCCGCAGATACCGGGGATCGCGCTGGTCATGGCTGCGGTCATGATTGTCACCGCGGTCGCGATGGCCGGCGTGGCGTCGTACACCGGGTTCGGCGCGACGCACGTTCCGCCGTCGACGGTTGTGGCCAGTCGCTCGCTGATCTTCATGGATGCGGACGATGGCGCCATCGAGGTGCGTCAGGGCGAGGACAATGCGCTCGTCGTGTTGTTGCCCCGCAAGCGCAACGGCTTCATCCGCACCGTGGTTCGCGGCCTCGCGTTTCATCGCAAAAAGCAAGGGCTCGGGTCTCAGCACCCTTTCATTCTGACGCGATGGGCTGACGGACGCCTGTCGCTCAAGGACACCACGAACGGTCGCAGTATCCAGCTGCGCGCATTCGGTTATCCGAACGAGAAAGCCTTCGCACGCCTGCTCGAGGTCGGTGTGGCGGATGCGGGAGGAGAGCAGTCATGAGCCTGTTTTCCTCTCTTTCCTGGCCCGGGAGTGGTCAGACTATCGATGTGCCTTGTGTGGTGAAAGTCGAAAACACGTTTGAAAGCCTGCATGCCCATGTCGAGCTTGAAGGCGATGTTCTGATTGAGCCCGGTGATGAGGTGATTGTCCACGGTCAGCCCATCCAGGTGCCTTACGGCGAAAGCGCCGAGATCGCGCGCCAGGCGACGGTGATGAAAGCCGGGTGGCTGGAGCGTACATGGACGCGCATGACCGGCGACTTCGAATTCATGGAGCTTTGTGAGTTCAGTTTTTCCGAGGAGGACCTCGCATGACCATCGATCGCATTGGCCTCGGGCCGAGCGCCTCAACGCGCAAGGCAGAAGAAGACACGCTCCTGACACCGCGGTTCTACACCACCGATTTTGATGAGATGGACCGGCTGGATGTCTCGTCGGTGCGGAGTGAATGGGATCGTCTGATCGCGGAGATGAAAAGCGATCCGAACAAGGGGCATTTCAAACGCTCGGACGAATGGGACGATCTCGATCTCAACGACATGTCGCCGGAACTGCGCAAGGAATTCCTCGACTTTCTGATCAGTTCGCTGACCGCCGAGTTCTCAGGCTGCGTGCTCTATGCGGAAATGCGCAAGCGGGGAAAAAACCCTGATGTGTGTGAGCTCTTCAAGTACATGAGCCGTGATGAAGCGCGGCATGCCGGGTTTTTGAACGATACGCTCAAGGACTTCGGTTTCGGTGTCGATCTCGGCTATCTGACGCGGAAGAAAAAATACACGTTCTTCCGACCGAAGTTCATCTACTACGCGACGTATCTCTCCGAGAAGATCGGCTATGCGCGCTACATCACGATCTTCCGCCATCTGCAGCAGAACCCCGACAAACGCATCCACCCGATCTTCAAATGGTTCGAGAAGTGGTGCAATGACGAGTTCCGCCATGGCGAGGCGTTTGCGCTGATCATGCGGTCGAACCCGAAACTGATTTCGGGCGTGAACACCTACTGGATCCGGTTTTTCACGCTGGCCGTGTTCGCGACGATGTATGTGCGCGACCATGCCCGACCGGCCTTTCACGAGGCGATGGGAATCGACCCGAAGGCTTATGGTTTGCAAGTCTTCCGCATCACCTCCGAGATCACCCGTCAGGTGTTTCCGATCGAGCTTGATCTCGACAACCCGAAGTTTGTTGCCGGGCTTGAGCGCATGCTGGAGATCGACGACGCGATCAAGGCTGCGAAAAAACGTGGCGGGCTGATGGGCCGTTTCAGTTTCGGTTGGCATGCGGCACGCGCTGCGACCACCTTCGCCCGGCTCTATCTACTGCCGGTCAAACGCAACGAACTGCCGGAAAGCCCGCGGCTTTCCCCGGCCTGGTAAGGAGCCCTCGCGCCTCTCGTGTCCTATTTCCTCCTTCCCGTCTGCGCCGTCGTGTTCGCCTGGTGGTTTTCCACCGGCGTGATCCTGATGCTTGCGCGGGCGGAAGGACGGGCCGGGCAGGTTGGATTCATCGCGATGACGCTGGCCGCGGTCTGTGCGCTTGGTGCCTTGCCGACGTTGTCGGGCACGATGACGGCAGCGGGTGTCTACGGCGGGTTTGCCGCAGCACTGATCATCTGGGGTTGGCATGAGCTGGCCTTCCTGCGTGGTGTTGTCACCGGCGTGCGGCAGGCCGCGATGCCGCGTGGCCTTTCCGGGTGGTCGCGTTTCCGTGCGGCGTTCGAGACGGTGGTGCATCACGAACTGGCGCTGGTTGCGACGCTCGCGTTGGTCTGGTTGCTCGGCCATGCGGGCGCCGGACATGGCGGAGAAAATTTCACTGTTCTCGGCGTGCTGACCGTGCTCTGGGCGATGCGGATCAGTGCGAAACTGAACATCTTTCTCGGCGTGCCGAGTGCGGCGGAAGATTTTCTTCCGCATCGCCTGGCCTATTTGAAGACATACTTCCGCATTTCGCGGATCAGCCCGTTGATGCCGTTCAGTATCGCGGCATCCTGCGCGGCGGCCATCGTTCTCGGCGTGGCGATCGGCGATGCGGCGAGTGGGAGCGCGACGGTCATCAGCCTGACGCTGTGCCTGACGCTCGTGCTGCTCGGGCTGCTCGAACATCTCATGCTGGCGCTGCCATTGTCCGAGACCGCGCTCTGGCGCTGGGCCATGGACACGGCGCCGAAACATTCATCATCACCGCGCGCGACACCGACTGCACCGTTGGTCGGGCGGCGCGCGCCTGCAAGCGAACATATCTGAGGAGCCTGTTTATCATGGATGCAGAGACTTATTTTTCCGCGCGTCTGGCCGATCTGCGTGCCGAGGGACGTTATCGGGTCTTTACGGATCTTGAGCGGCAGCGCGGCTGCTTTCCACGCGCGACCCGGTATGGACCCGGGGACTGCGAAGACGCGACTGCGGGTGAGGTCACCGTCTGGTGCTCTAATGATTACCTTGGCATGGGTCAGCACCCGGATGTGCTCAATGCGATGCACGAGGCGATTGACAAGTGCGGTGCGGGTGCGGGCGGGACGCGCAACATCTCGGGCACGAACCATGCACACGTGATGCTGGAGAACGAGCTTGCCGATCTGCATGGCAAGGAAGCCGCACTGCTCTTCACATCCGGTTATGTTTCGAACTGGACGTCGATCAGCACGCTGGCGTCACAGATGCCCGGCTGTGTTATCTTTTCGGATGAGCTGAACCATGCCTCAATGATCGAGGGGGTGCGCCAC
>JBCAXC010000137.1:0-6406 GCA_038534255.1 Pseudomonadota bacterium | reverse complement strand
GCAGGCGTCGATCGCGGTCAGGGCGTCATCGAGGCCGTAGAGTGGCACGATCCCATCCGCGAGTAGTCGCTCGGCGACAGGCTCTGGCAGAAGCTCCGGCAGGGTTGCCAGCACGGCAGATCGGGCGCCGGTCGCTCGGCTGGCCGATACCCAGGCGTCGATGGCGCCATCCCAGTCGTCAGTGGCGCAGCGGTCGTCGCGTGGAAAATCGAGGAGCAGGGCTGCCATGTCGAACTGGCAATCGAGCACCTGCGCATAGGTCGCGCCGGCGCGCTCCCAATTGCCCCAGTCGAAGGTGTGATAGTCGAAGGGATTGTCGAGCGTCACGAGGGGATTGGTTGTGGGTTTGATCTGCGCGGCTTCGTCAGCCGTGAAAGGACGAAAATCGAGATCGGTGCGCTCTGCGATGTCGGCTGTCAGCAGTGCTTCGCCGCCAGAACAGCTCATCGTCGTCACGGTTTTGCCGGGCAGGCGGCCGTGCGTGTGGAGAATTTTGAGGGCCTCGAGCAGGGTTGTGATCGACGGGACGGAGATTGCACCGATCCGCTCGAAGTACGCATCCATGACGGCGTCGGAACCGGCGAGTGATCCCGTGTGGGTGACGGCGAGTTCTGCGCCCTTTGCTGATCGACCCGCTTTTAGGACTGCGACCGGCACATCATGTCTGCGTGCCACGTCCACGGCGTCCGCAAACGCGGCGGCATCCCTCAGGCCCTCGAGATAGATACCGATGGCGGTGACACGCGGGTCGCGTGCCAGCGCAGCGGTCAGTTCTGCGAGTGTCGTCTGCGCCTGGTTTCCCAAAGCTCCTAGGTAGGCCAATGGGACGGCGCGCCGGTTCATCGTCAGGTTGATGCCGATGTTGCCGGACTGCGAGAGGATTGCGACACCTTTTTCTCTCCGCGTGCCGCCATGCTGGTCTGGCCAGAGCAGAGCGCCGTCGAGATAGTTGATCAGGCCGTAGCAGTTGGGCCCGAGGACCGGCATTGATCCGGCGGCTTCGATGAACGCGTGCTGGAGGGCGGCGCCCTCCGGGCCTGCCTCGGCAAAACCGGATGCGAAGCACACGCCTCCGCCGCCGCCCATCTGGCGCAAGGTGTTGATGGTCGCGACGGCGGCATGCCGGTTGACGGCAATGAAAGTCGCATCTGGCGCGGCGGGAAGATCGTCGAGGTTCGGGACTGTCGCGATGCCCGCCATTTCCCTCCGCGTGGGGCTGACCGGCCAGATATCACCATCGAACCCCATTTTGAGCGATTGCTCGACCACCCTCTCGGCCCACATGCCGCCGAGTACCGCGATGGAGCGTGGGCGCAGCAGGCGCGTAAGGTCAGGAACGCTGGTCATACTGGGCGGCGTCGCGGCGACTTCAGCCTCCCAACGGTCGCAGCAGACCGCGGGAGATGATGTGGCGCTGGATTTCGCTGGTACCTTCCCAGATGCGCTCGACGCGGGCGTCACGCCAGATGCGTTCGAGTGGTAATTCCTCCATCAGGCCCATGCCGCCATGGATCTGGATGGCATCGTCCGCGACCATCGCAAGCATCTCGGTGGCTTTGAGTTTGGCCATCGCCATGTCGGCGTCGGTCACGGTACCCTGATCATACTTCCACGCGGCTTCGAGGGTGAGCAGCTCAGCCGCTTTCAGCTCTGTCGCCATGTCGGCGAGCTTGAACGAGACGCCCTGGAACTTGCCGATCTGCTGGCCGAACTGTTTGCGGTCGACGGCCCATTGGACAGAGGCCTCGAGTGCGCGCTCTGCCCGTGCGATCGAGGTTGCGGCGACCTGGAGGCGGGTTGCGCCCAGCCATTCGTTGGCGACGTCGAAGCCTTTGTGAAGTTCGCCAAGGACGGCGGAAGCGGGCACGCGGCAGTCGTCAAACTCGAGGATGGAGTTGTTGTATCCGCGGTGAGAGACGTTGGCGTAGCCGTCGCGGACCGTGAAGCCCGGGTGCCCGATGTCAATGAGGAAGGCGGTGATCAGCTTTTTGGGTCCGCGTGGTGTTTCCTCTTCACCGGTTGCGGCAAACAGCACGACGAAATCTGCTTCCTCGGCGTGGGAGATAAAGTGCTTCGTGCCGTTGACGATGAAGTCATCACCGTCCGGCTTCGCCGTGGTTTTCATGCCGCGCAAGTCGGAGCCGAAATCAGGCTCGGTCATCGCGAGGCAGTCGGCTTTTTCCCCGCGGACGGCCGGGAGAGTATAGCGCTCCCGCTGCTCGGTGTTGCCAGCCATGAGGATGTTTGAAGGGCGGCCGACGCAGGTCCAGTGGAGCGCATAGTTCACGCGGCCCAGCTCGCGCTCGTAGAGGATCCACGTCAGGGTATCGAGGCCTGCACCGCCGACCTCCTCCGGCATGTTGGCCGCGTAGAGCCCGGCCTCCATCGCCTTTGCCTTGAGTTCATCGCGAAGGTCCGGATCAAGTCTGCCGGTCTGTTCGATCTTGTCTTCGTGCGGCATCAACTCGTTGGCGACAAACGCCCGGGTGGTCTCGACGATGAGCTGCTGTTCTTCGGTGAGGGCGAAGTGCATGGATCGTTTCCTCGTTGCGTGCGGTCAGGTGCGCTTCTGGCCGACGGATCGCCCGGCGCCATCGGGTTGATCCAGATGCTGGTGACCGGCCCAGATCTCCCGCAGTTTTGCCAGTACTTCTGGCTTTGCGGGGGAGGCCTTTGATGCGTTGGCATCAACGTGCAGGAACATTTGCTCCCCCGTTGCGAGCACTTCGTCTGTGCGGCCGTGGTGGATCTTCTGGAAGAGGTGCAGACGCTTCTCGTCATGGCCCAGCATCTGGCTGGTGACGTAGAGTGGCTCAAGCGCGGCGACCTCGTTGAGGTGCCGGATGTGGGTTTCGACCGTGTAGTAGCTGTTGCCGCCTGCCACGTAGTCCGGCGTCACGCCGATCATGTTGAGGAACGCGTCACTCGAGTCGCAGAAGACCTGGAGATAGCGCGCCTCGTTCATGTGGTTGTTGTAGTCCGTCCACTCCGGTTGGACGGTGGTCTCGTGCATGCGGATGGGTGCTGATGTGTCGGTTTTTTTCGCTGCCGCCTGCGCGTGGGCTTTGGCGAAAAGCTGTTTTTCGTAGGCCGCGAGGGTGGCGCCAGCGCCCCAGTTCTGGGTCTTCAGGGCCTGCTGTACCGCGATCAGGTTGTCGTCGCGGATGCGCTCCAGATCGCGGATGGAAAGACCTTCGGATTGCGTTTCACACTGCGTGGCGATCTTTTCGATCAACGCATCGTCCATCTCCGGTGTGTCCATGAGCTTCGTCCATGGCCATTTGAGCGCCGGGCCGAACTGGGCCATGAAGTGCCGCATTCCGGCTTCGCCACCGGCCACGTTGAAAACCTGGAACGTGCCCATCTGTGCCCAGCGAAGGCCGCAACCGTAACGGATGGCATCGTCGATCTCTTCGGCGGTGGCGATGTCGTCGTTCACCAGCCAGAGCGCCTCGCGCCAGAGCGCTTCCATCAGACGATCGGCGATGAAGGCATCGATCTCCTTGCGGACGTGCAGGGGGTGCATGCCGATGGCCGCATAAAATTCCTTGGCCGCCTCAATGATGTTGGTCGATTTTTTCTCTCCGGCGACAATCTCGACGAGTGGGAGCAGGTAGACCGGGTTGAACGGATGGCCGACGATCAGACGCTCGGGATGCGTCATCTTGCTCTGCAGGTCCGTCGGTTTGAAGCCTGATGTGGATGACGCGATGATCGTCTCCGCGCCGACGTGCTGCTCGATCTCGGCGAAGAGGTCCTGTTTAAGCTCCAGTCGCTCGGGCGCGGCCTCCTGGACGAATCCCGCCCCTTTCAGGGCATCGGCGAGACTGTCTGTCAGTGTCACGGTGCCGGTGTTGGCGCGCGGGGCGAGAGTGAGTTTGCCGTAGGCGCGCGCAGCCAGCGCCAGCACCTCGTCCAGCTTGCGCTGCGCATCAGGCGCCGGATCATAGATGCGGACATTAATCCCGTTCTCGGCGAAGCGCGCGGCCCATGCCGCACCGATGACACCTGCGCCGACGACGGCGACGTTGGAGACTGCGGTCATGCTGTTTGGTGTCCCGGAACTGATGGTGTTGTGTTCGGTATATGGAACCCGCTCAATATCCCCTGCCCGACCCGCTGGTGACTGCGCGCAAGGACAGGCTCGACGCTTGTGTCACGCATTTTCTTCACGGCGAGCTTGGCATGTTTTCCATCACCACCGCATCGTATGCCGGATATGCGGAGCTCGCTGACCGTGATCTCCTTCAAGCCATCGAGAGCGAATTTGACGTTCCCGTCACGCATGATCGCCATCTCGCGGACTAGAATGTCATTGCTGGCTTCGATGTTGGTGTTGTGCTCGTTGTGGCACATCCACAAATGCCTCCAGTTTACCGTGGGCTTCTGCCCAAGATGCAAAACGCCATCTGCGTTTGTGCAACCCGGTGCGTTGGTCGTGGTTCTCGCAGACAACGCCTGACGCGACGCACCCCTAAACCACCCGCTTCTGCAGCTTCAGTTTCTCGCGCGTTTCATCCGGTCCGATGACGCGGGCGCCCATGGCTTCGAGGATGGTGACCGCTCGCTCTACGAGTTGGCCATTGCTGGCGAGTACGCCGCGGGAGAGATAAATGTTGTCTTCGAGGCCGACGCGGACGTTGGCGCCGGTGAGGGCGGCTGCGGCAACGAACGGCAGCTCCATGCGGCCGATCGAGAAGGCGGAGTAAATCCAGCCATCCGGCATATTGTTCACCATCGCCATCAGGGTGTTCATGTCGTCCGGCGCCCCCCACGGGATGCCCATGCAGAGCTGGACAAGAACGGGGTCCTCGATCAGCCCCTCGTTCACCAATTGCTTGGCGAGCCAGAGATGGCCGGTGTCGAAGGCTTCAATCTCGGGACGGACGCCGGCCACGGTCATTTGCTTTGCCATCGCGCGCAACATTGCGGGCGTGTTCGTCATGACGTAGTCGCCCTCGCCGAAATTCATCGTGCCGCAGTCAAGGGTGCAGATTTCAGGCAAGAGCGTGCGGACGTGTTCGGTGCGGGCGCTCGCGCCGATCATGTCGGTGCCGGTGTCGTCCAGTGGCAGCGGGTTCTCCACGCCGCCGAGCACGAGATCGCCGCCCATGCCCGCAGTGAGGTTGATGACCACATCGGTGTCGGAAGAGCGGATCCGATCGACGACCTCTTTATACAGTGCGACGTCGCGGGCCGCTTTGCCGGTTTCGGGATCGCGGACGTGGCAATGTGCGACAGCGGCGCCAGCTTTCGCGGCTTCGATGGCTGCGTCGGCGATTTCCTTCGGCGTGACCGGCACCTTGTCGGATTTGCCCGTCGTGTCGCCACCGCCCGTGACAGCGCAGGTTATGAATACGTCCCAGTTCATGATCCCGCGCTCCTTGCGATGCCGGTGGCAGCCCTGTCCTCAGTCGGGCGCACGCTAGCCGCGCGATCGTCCGGGCGCGATACAAAATGCGACACTGGCCCAGCGAATTGCGCGGTCAGCACGCTCGGCGTACCGCCGACCCATTCACGGAGGAAAATGCGGTCCAGTCGAGGTGGGTTTGATCGGGTGCGGTGCGGCTTGACGCTATGCTGCGAGCGTATCGCCTGAGATGTCCGCGAAGCGTGCGCCGACTTCCTGCGCAACGATGAAGGGTCGCGATGCCGCGTGGGCGGCGATTGCGATGCTCTGCCCGGCTGTTGGGGAGGCGACCGGCTGACCATCACATTGCAGCGTGATGTCTTCGCCGCTGATCGTCACGGAGTGGGCGGCACGCACGCTGACGGAGCGATCACGCAACAGTCGGCGCAGGCGGGCGGAGACCAGCATGTCGAACATGGCGGTGCGGTCATCGACTTCTATCAGCACGCAGGTCAGGGGCGCGTTCGGCAACGCATCAGCGGTTGGGAGCAGTGCGCCGTAGCCGCGCGCAGGCAAAACGAACGCGGCGACACAGCGATAGTTGAAGCCGTCGAGTGCCACGTCGAAACGTTCGACGGGACGCGTCGCATTCTTCGCGAGGGCATAGGTGCTCGTGGATGTCGCAAGCGGTGCCACTACGGACGGCAGGAGGCTTGCGATGAGGTCCGCGCTTTGGCCTGCACTCACCGCAAGACGGGCGAACTGGGGCTCAGTCGCATGCGCATCGCTCGAGAGTGACAGTGCGTCCATGGCAAACGCCGGACCATCAGCCAGCGCATTGGCGAACTGGACGGGTTTGCCGCGCATGCCGGTCGCCCGCGAAAGCGGTGTCAGTTCGCCGGGTTGCATCAGGCCGATCGGCATATCCGGTATTGCTGCGTGGTCGATCACGTCGAGCAGTCGGCGCTGTCCGGCGACGAGGATCGCGTCGTATGTATTGTGCGCATTGGCTGCGAAAGCATGGGTATCGTCGTCCGTTTCGACGAGCGCCGTGTG
>JBCAXC010000136.1:0-6428 GCA_038534255.1 Pseudomonadota bacterium | reverse complement strand
CTCGCCGCCTGCAGCGACGCCCGCTTCCAGGGCACGCAACAGGCGCTCCGCCAGGTGAAGCTCCGCGCCATTGGTAAAACTCTTGACCATGGCGGCAGGCACCTGTGACGCGCCGAGCAGGTTGCCGGCGGCGATGCAATCCGCGCCCTTTGCATCGGCGTGCGTGCCGAGGATGTGTTCGCCGGTGTGGATCGCGGTGCGGCCTGCGGCGTCGACGACCGTGACCTGTCGCCACGCGGGATGCGCTTCGTCGCGAAGAGCCGCGGCAAGTGCGGCATCGGCTGTGTCGCCAACGGCGAGCCGATCCAGAACCCGCGGGGCGATATCCGGGTTGGTGACGTTCTGTGTGGCAACGGCGCCCACGCTGGCGCGGGCATGCGGGCACCGCGCCCCGACGCAAATGCTGGACGTGGTGATGGCGACACCGAACATGCCTGTCCGGGCGCAGTGACCGGCGATTGAGAATGTCATGAGACGTCGTCCGGGATCACGGCGGTGACCTCGATCTCGACCAGCCATTCCGGCCGCGCGAGGGCCGAGACGACAAGGCCGGTGGAGCACGGATGGACGCCTTTCAGCCAGCGACCCATTTCGCGGTAAACTGCTTCGCGGTGGCGGATGTCGGTGAGATAGACCACGACCCGGCAGATGTGGGCCATCTCGCTGCCCGCTTCCTCCAGCAGCATCTTGATGTTGGCCATGCTCTTTTCGGTCTGCTTTGTCGGGTCACCGACATGCACGCTTTCGCGGGTTTCGAGATCCTGCGAGATCTGGCCACGCAGGAACACCGTGGTGCCGCGCGCCACGACGCCCTGCGACAGATCATTGTCGAGATTTTGCTCCGGATAGGTGTCTTTCGTGTTGAACGGTCTGATCCGCGTGTGTGCCACGAGTTGCGCCTCCTGCTTAGCTGATCTGTTGCGTTGGCTCTTACGCCTTTGAATTGTCCTGTCCAGCGGATACGGCTTTGGCGATGACCGCGCCTGAAACAGCACGCCCGCTCCGTGTCCTCATTCTGGCGGACGAAAAACCGGGGCACTATCACCAGTCCGAGGGCGTCGTGCGCGCGCTCTCGCGTGTGACATCTGTCGCCAGCAGGCGCGTGATTGTCGAGCGCCGGGCTTGGGCGCCACGGATACTGCTGCGTACGATGCACCGTCGCAACGCATCGGCGCAGGCTATTCTTTCGACGGGGTATGGCCTTGGCCCTGCCGATCTCGAAGCGCCGGACATTGTCGTGTCGAGCGGCGGAGAAACCGTGTTTGCGACGATCGCAGCCGCGCAGCTGACGGGCGCGCGGAGCATTTATCTCGGGACAATCGGCGATGACTTGAGCGCGGAATTTGATCTCGTCATTGCCTCGCAGGCCGGAGCGGACGCGCCGGGCAATCATGCGCGTTTGCTGCAACCAAATGCGATCGACCCTGATCAATTTTCCTCCATTCTTCGATCGGGACCCGCGGGCGGACGCACGGCTGCTGTGCTGATCGGCGGGAACACGCGCCATATCCGTTACTCGGTTTCCGACTGGGAGGCGCTTGCTGGCTTCATGCAGGTCATGCATCGCGAGACGGGTCTGCGGTTCGTCGTGGCCACGTCACGCCGCACGCGGCCAGATGTCATCGCAGCTTTGTCTCCCGTCGTGCATGACCGGGCCGTCACGCGCCAGTTTCTGGACTATCGCATGGCGGGGCCTTCCGCACTGCCGCCGGCACTCGCGGTTTCGAGCCTCGCGTTCGTGACTGCGGACTCCAGCGCCATGCTTTCCGAGGCCATTGCAGCCCGACTCCCGACGATTGCAATCAGTGGTAGCGACCACTGGCTTGATGCGGGTGAGACGCGTTACCGCGAATTTCTCTCTGCACAAGGATGGACGCGATCGCTGGCGATGGCCGGGTTGGCGCCACAGACGTGCGCTGAAGCCCTACGACAGATCACGCCCCGATCGGACAATCATCTCGACGAACTTGCGAACATGTTGCGCGTGCGGTTCGCGACATTGCTGCGCCCGCATACGGGAACGAACTGAGACAGTCTCTCACCGCAGCGAGCGATGAAAGTTGGCGCGCTGCGCGAGGTCGCGTTGCTCGACCCGCTCGCGCCACGCGACGAATATGCCTCCTGCGGCAATCAACGCCATGCCTGCAAAAGTGAGAGCATCCGGGATCGCGCCGGAAAACACGAATCCCCAGAACGTTGCGAAGATCAGGTAGGAGTAGTCGAACAGCGCGAGCCAGCTGGACTCCGCGCTCTGGTACGATTTCGCGAGGCAGACGTTCGCGATGACATTGAGGAGCGAACATGTGGCGATGATCGCGACGACGAGGAGCGACACCTCACGCCAACCGGTGAGTAGATAGGGCCAGGCGTTGCGCAAGTCGCCGAGGGCCGTCACCGTCGCCGGGGCGGAAAAGACTGATGTGCCCAAAACGCCGACAGTGAGAAATGTCAGGGCGACGCCGTAAGCCAGCGTGACAGGCGACTCCTCGCGGCAGAGCTTGCGTGTCACCATCACCGTCAGCGCGTAGAAGACGGCGGCGGCAATCGGCATGAGTGTGACGGCGCTGAAGCTGTCGGTGCCTGGTTTCAGAATGAGCAGCGTCCCGACAAACCCGGCCACGATCGCGGCGATGCGGCGCGGGCCGACCCGCTCGCCGAGAAACAGGGCGGAGAGCACGGCGATGTAGAGCGGGTAGGTGTAGAGGCCGGCCGCAATCTCGGCGAGGCCAAGAAATGGCACGCCGCCAAAGAACAGGACCATGGTTGTGACGAGGCAGATGGAGCGCAGCAGGACCGCTGCCCAACTGCGCGGACGCAGGCGGGCACTGCCCCAGATCAGGCGCGCGATCAGGAGGACGATGATGAGGTTGATGCCGGAGCGGATGAGCTGAAACTGCCAGAGCGAGACGGCATCACTCGTCAGCTTGACGAGCGCGTCCTGCAGGCCAAGCAGCATGAGCGCGAAGACCATCAAACCTGCGGCAAGCGCCGGGCGGTCCACGTTCGAGCCTTCGAGCCAGCCGGTGCGGGATGGCGGTTGCTGCGCCGGGGCAGGCGATTTTTCCTCCGCAGCCGGCTGTACCATCACGCGCGCTCCCGCCCTGTGCCTCTGAAATCCTTACGTCGAAGTCGTCAGGCGCGATAGAGATACATCGGGCTCGACCAGACGCGGTGCCCGTCTTCATGGATCAGCCGGACCCACGGCCGCGTGTCCCCGTTGTTCGCGAGCGGCACAGTTTGGCTGTAGGAGATCGCACCGCTCTCAAAGGTCTCAGGCAAACGCTCGAGCGTGACCGCCCGGCCGAGGCCACCGAAATCATGTTTCAGCGGTTCGTCACTTAGCGCGCCAAGATCGAAGCGCACTTCGCCAAGTGGTGTCTCGACATTGAGGGTGCCATTCTGCGCCGCGTCGAGCCAAAGATCGAAACCGCAGGTGTTGCCAGTGGTGACAGCGCGCCACGTGACATGCTCGGCGCCCCAGTCGCGGATGCCGCGATCGAGGTTCCAGTTGTTAAACATGGTGACGTTGGTGATCTGCGTGCCGTCGGCTTTCAGCGTGCCGTCCCAGCGGGTGTTGCGCGAGCGCCCGCGATACTCGGCGCCTTCGAACGTCAGGCGCACCCTTCGGCTCGGCGCGGCCTGATCGCCGAAGCGCACGCACTCGAGATGGCGCGGACCGTCAAATAGATCGAGCTGGATGATCGGCGACGCGCCTTCGGCATCCAGAGTGATCTCGATGTCATCGCCTGCGACGGAGGCAATATCGCCCATGGTGGCGCGACGCATCTCCTCCGCGGTGGCGTCCGGGAATTCTTTCGGGTCGCGGAGAAAAACCTTGCTGCCGGATGGCAACGCGGCCTGCACGTCGAGGTAGGTGCGGCAGCCGGTCGTGCCGTAGTGATGGCGACGGCGCATCGTCTCCATGATTGCAGCGCGTGTCAGTTCGGGGGCGAGATAGCAGGTGAGCCCACCGTACGCGCCGAAGAACGAGGCACCGGGGTAGCTGGCGCCCGGGCGTCCTTTATGCCCGTCTGAATTGCAGACGACGCCGATGCGATAGTCTTTCGAGAAGGCGTCGAACAGCAGCCATTCGAATGTGCCCCACGACGAGTGGACTTCGACCGCCATCTCCTTTGTGCCGTCGTGCGCGAGGCAGATATCCGCGTAGCGCCCGCCGCAGTGGCTCCAGACGACACAGTCTTCGTCGCGGAGTTTTTCGAACAGCTCATGGGCGTCGTGTGCGTCGGTATCCTCGTCGCTCAAATCAGGGATCTGTGCATGTGACGAGCGATACATCGGCCGCCCTTCGTCCGCGTAGAAGACATTGCGGTCGCCACCGACGGCGGTGTTTGACGACCACTCATAGCCAGGGAACGTGACGAAGCGGCCGGGTGTGTTCAACTCGTCTGTCAGCGCGTTGAGATCGCGCCAGAATGACTGCGTCATCTGGAAGTCATTGCCCTGATGTGCGCAGACATCCACGAAGGCGCAATCGCGGGCGAACTCGAAATAGGCGCGCGCATCGTTCGTCCCGAGTGTTTCGTTGGACTGGCCGTGCAGATCTCCCCAAAAATGCAGCAGTGCGCCATCGGGGACGTTCTCGGCGCGTAATGGGTTGGTGCGGCAGAGTTCTTCTCCGTCCGCTCTGCGAATGATGATCGTCGCGGTGCCGGGTGATGTGACGGCGAGCCCCTCGATGATGCATGCGCGCTGACCGGGCTCGAAGTGCGCGGTCGCCGGCAAACCATCAACTGTGCCTATTGCTTCGAGGGTGAGGGTTTGCGCGACCTGGTCGCTTGGGTTGCCCCATTTATCATCCGCCTTGATCGAGAGGCGAAATGGCTCGCCTGCCCGGAGCCGCGTCGGGAGGGCGGCGCGCCACGTGTGTGGCGGGCCGGGTGCAACATTGACCGCCGGGCTTTCCGGCAGTGCCACATAGTCATAGGTCGCGATCGCATCGACGAAGACCTTGAACTCAAACTCCGCCTCGCAGTACGTCTGCACGCGCACGCCGCGCGAACCCTGCCGCCGATCTCCGAAGCGGATCGTGATCGTATCGCCTTCGGCCAGAAAATGCTTCTGCACGCCGATGTATAGCGCACGCGACCAGGGGCGAATGTTGCGCTTGAACTCCCAGCGCACATCGAGCACCGCGCCGTTCGACGCCTCGACCGTGGTGTAGCCGGACGCTTCTGGATCGTCGAATTGGACAGGGCCGAAGTCGGTCGCAAAGCGGAATGCGATCTTCAAGGAGCCGGTATCGTCGATACCGAACGTGCCGGCGGTGTAGACGAGTGTGAACTCCTGCCAGGACCCGGCTTCAATCCGTCCTGACGGAGTGAGCGTTGCCGATCCCATCAACTCGGGTCGGTATTCGGAATAGGGCATCGGAAGGCTCGTCAGTCGGGTGGTGCGCGGCGCTTCACCGTGACGCCGGAAAGGTGCCTTGGCAAGCGACCGAGTTCGAATGTTTTTTCATCCCTTCGTTGAGCCTGATCCCGCCGCCTCGCGCTGGACGTCTTCCAGAATGCGCACGGCATCGTCGGCGCGGTCCTCGGGCACGAAGAGATGATCGTGGAAATAGCCGGCAACAGGGTTCACGCCCATGCCGGCCTGCGCCAGCCGTGTCGCGATATGCGCGAGAAAACCGACAGCCTCCAGCGCAGAGTGCACATCCAGCGTTATCCTCGTGCAGGGGAAGGTGTAGGCGAGGGACTGCGCTTCGGCTGCGGATAGGGTGGCGATGTACGTGGTGCCCTCGTCTTCCACAAAGCGCATGATCGGCGCCAATGCAGCCTCGTCGACCTCGATGCTTGTGGTGATGAAGACGTACGTCTCTGGTGCGCGCGCGCAAGTAAGCCCTGCCAACAATTTTCGAAGATCAGTTTCACCGCTTGCCACCACGTCTTGCTCGCTCACTGTTGCTGGACTCTCGCGCCGATCGCTGCACACCGTGCGCGCCGGGATCTCACGCCGTTCACGAAGAGGATGACTGACCATGACACATGCGGAGCAAACCGCCAAAGCGGAGACATTTGCAGCCTTGCACCGCGCGGACGAGGCGCTGGTTCTGCCGAATGCGTGGGACGGGATAAGCGCGCGTGTTCTCGAAGCGGCTGGCTTTCCGGCGGTTGCGACAGCGAGCGCTAGCATCTCGTGGACGCAAGGCCGGCGGGATGGCGAAGGGCTGACGCGGGAGCAAGCACTCGCGGGCGTGCGGCTCGTTGCGGGCTCGGTCGACGTGCCGGTCACGGCCGATATCGAGCGCGGGTTCGGCGATGATCCGGAGGCCGTCGCGGCGACCATTGCCGAGGTCATCGCCGCAGGCGCGGTCGGTATCAACATCGAGGACAGCGTCGATGGCGGGGCACAGCGGGACATCGCGGAGATGCAGGCCCGTATTCGCGGTGCGCGTCAGGGCGCGGGCG
>JBCAXC010000135.1:0-6455 GCA_038534255.1 Pseudomonadota bacterium | reverse complement strand
GTTCGCCGTACCGGGGGCATCAGCCGCGCTCGCCGCTGTCACGGCCAGCGGACTGGCGGCAGACCGGTTTTTCTTCGAGGGGTTTCTGCCCACCAAGAGCGCCGCGCGGCGGCGGCGGATTGGTATGCTTGCCGATGTTCCGGGCCTGATCGTGATTTATGAATCGCCCGGTCGGCTTGCTGCGACGCTTGCCGATCTTGCTGCCGTACTGGGCAATCGCTCCGCCACCGTGATGCGCGAGCTGACCAAGCGACACGAGGCGCATGTGCCTGGCACGCTCGCAGCGCTGGCGGCGCGATACGACGGCGAAGACGTGCGCGGTGAGTGCGTTATTCTTGTGAGCCCGGCGGCAGTCGCGAGACAGGTCTCTGATGGCGAGCTTGAAGCCGACCTTCGCAAGGCGCTTGAAACACAGAGGCTTGGCGACGCTGCGCGGGAAATCGCTCAGCTGCACGGCGTCGCGCGCAAGCGGGTTTACGATCTCGGGCTCGCGCTGCGCGCCGCACGGGCCGATGGATGAGCCGGGAGACGGATACCGCAGGCAAACCGACCGCCAACGGTGACCGCGTCGCACGCTATGCCAGTGGTCGGCGCGCGGAGTGGCTGGCGGCTGGCGTGATGATCGCGCGCGGCTATCGCCTGCTCGCACTGCGGCATCGCACGCCGGTGGGCGAGCTTGATCTGGTTGCCAAGCGCGGACGGCGGATCGCGTTTGTCGAGGTCAAGCAACGGGCCACGCGAGATGCGGCATTGTTCGCGGTGACAGCGCGCAACCGTCAGCGGGTCGTGGCGGCTTCGGAGCACTGGCTTGCGCGCCATGCCCGGCGCTTTGACGGCGTGCGCGGCTATGACATCGTCGCGGTCGTGCCAGGGCCAGGCATCGCGCTTGGCCGACGCCGCTTCGCGCTGCCGCGTGTGCACTACCTGAAAGACGCGTTTCTCCACAGCACCACCTGATGGTATCAGTGGTGCCTGCCACGCCGTCGCGCTGACCAATTTTTTCTCCGCAGGAATTTCGCATGCCGCTTTCGATTGCCGTACAGATGGACCCGATCGAGTCGATCGACATTCGCGGAGATTCCACCTTTGCGATACTTCTTGAGGCGCAGGCGCGCGGTCACGACATTTTCTACTATACGCCGGACGGACTTTATCTCCGTGACGGCAAGGTCATGGCCCGCGGTGCCGCGCTGAAAGTTCGTGACGAGGTCGGCGCGCACTTTGAGCTTGGCGAGCCCATGAGGATCGATCTGGCGAGCCGTGATGCCGTCCTGCTTCGGCAGGACCCGCCTTTCGACATGAATTACATCACGACGACGCACCTTCTGGAGCGCATCCATCCTGAAACGCTGGTCGTGAACAATCCGGCCGAGGTGCGCAATGCGCCGGAGAAAATCTTTGTCCTCGACTTTCCCGATCTGATGCCGCCGACGATGATCACGCGATCGCTAGAAGAGGTTAAAGCGTTCCGCGAAACCCATGACGATCTGATCCTCAAGCCGCTTTATGGAAACGGCGGCGCGGCGGTGTTCCGCATCGGCAAGAATGACACCAATCTCAACGCGCTGGTCGAGACGTTCCAGGCGCTCGCACCGGAGCCATTCATGGTGCAGCAATATCAACCGGCGGTGCGTGCCGGCGACAAGCGCATCATTCTTATCGACGGCGAGGTGGCCGGTGCGATCAACCGTGTGCCCGCCGCCGATGAGGCACGCTCGAACATGCACGTGGGCGGTGTCGCGGAAGCCGTCGACATCAGCGATCGGGATCGCGAGATCTGCGCGCATCTTGCGCCTGAGCTCAAGGCGCGGGGGCTGATCTTTACCGGTATCGACGTCATCGGCGATGTGTTGACGGAGATCAACGTCACGTCCCCGACCGGTATTCGCGAAGTGAAAGCGTTTGGTGGCGCTGACATCGCTGCGATGATCTGGGACGTGATTGAGAGCAAGCGGTAGCAGAAAACGACAAAACCTTTTGTTCTTGAAATGTTCTTTACATGTGACTTTGACTTTGCAAAGGTAAGCGCACTCGGATGAGGGCGTTGCATGTTCGGTCAGGTTTCCACTCTTACGTTTCACGGCGTTGAAGCGCGACCGGTCCAGGCACAGGTGCAGCTTTCTGGTGGGCAGTTTGCTTTCGTCATTGTCGGACTGCCGGACAAGGCGGTGACAGAGAGCCGCGAGCGGGTGCGCGCCGCGTTGCACGCGCTCGGGATCGGGCTTCCGCCCAAGCACATCACGATCTCCCTCGCTCCGGCGGACCTGCCGAAAGAGGGCAGTCATTTCGACTTACCCATTGTACTCGCATTGCTCGTTGCCTGCGGTGTCATCGCGCAGGACGCGATGGATGATTATTGCGCCATCGGTGAGCTCGCGCTCGACGGGTCTGTCGCGCCGGTGATCGGTGCGCTCCCGGCGGCGATCGGCGCGAATGCGCTCGGCAAGGGTTTGATCTGCCCGGCCGCCTGCGGACCGGAAGCCGCGTGGGCTTCGGCTGACATGGACATTCTGGCGCCAGACCACCTGCTTGCGCTGGTCAATCACTTCAAGGGCCTGCAGACGCTCAAGCGTCCGCAACCCGACATGCGCGACGACGGCGAGGCGCTGCCCGATCTGCGAGATGTCAAAGGTCAGGAAAGCGCCAAGCGTGCGCTCGAGGTCGTGGCTGCCGGTGGGCACAACATGCTGATGATTGGTCCGCCCGGCTCCGGCAAGTCGATGATGGCGGCCCGGCTGCCCGGTATCCTTCCGGCACTCACCCCCGCCGAAATGCTTGAGATCAGCATGGTGCACTCGCTCGCCGGGGAGTTGACGGGTGGTGCGTTGACAAGGCGGCGCCCATTCCGTGCGCCGCATCACTCGGCGAGCATGGTGGCGCTTGTGGGCGGTGGCGTGCGGCCTCGACCGGGCGAGATTTCGCTGGCGCATCTGGGCGTGCTGTTTCTCGATGAGTTGCCCGAATTTTCTCCGCAAGCGCTTGACGCCCTTCGACAGCCGCTTGAGACCGGCGAGACCGTGATCGCCCGCGCCAATCATCGCACGACCTACCCATCGCACCTTCAGCTCGTCGCCGCGATGAACCCCTGCAAATGCGGGCGCTGGCAACCCGGCATCACGTGCAAGCGCGGTCGCAACTGCGCGACGCTTTATCAATCACGGATTTCCGGGCCACTGCTCGACCGGATCGATGTGCAGATCGAGGTTCCGGCGGTTAGCGTTTCTGAACTGTCCGCACCCGCCGCCACAGAGGGGAGCGCCGAAGTTGCCGCACGGGTTCAGGCCGCCCGCGACATCCAACGCAAGCGCGCGGAGGCACTCGGTTTCACACGGGTGCATTGCAACGCGCAGACGGAAGGACATGTGCTTGAGCGCCTTGCTCCGCTCACCGACGACGCGGGCAACTTGCTGCGCACGGCCGCCGAACGGCTCAACCTCACCGCGCGCGGCTACCACCGCACGTTGCGGCTGGCGCGCACGATCGCGGATCTTGAGGGGATCGAGACACTGCAGCGTATCCACATCGCCGAAGCGCTCAGCTACCGCACGGAGGCGGCGAGCGCTTCGCTTGCGGCATAGCCCTTGCTGGGTTCGGAGGAACTGCACAATCGGCCAGAGATGATGTTGCGCCAGCGCACGCCAGTTATTGGACTGACGAGCTCGTGGAGAGCAAATAGGGACAATTTTACGAAACCGATTCAAGATGAATTAAGCTCCGTTTGTTACAATTGCACTGACCCGCGCTTGAGCCTGTTTGCTAGGCGCGACGTGTTGCGCGTGGAGACCAGTTGCCGTGCCCTTGCCTGCTGCATCTGGTGCGTTGTCTTCGGCGTCCGTGGACACTGGCGTTGCCCCCCGCGTGGCGAGCAGCGCTGACAGTCGCGACATGGAAGAGACTGGGGAACGGGCGGGGTCGGTTCCCATTGGAGCAACGGCCCACTCCGAATGCGCCGACATACCGCGTCACGCACTGGGCATGCAGGGTGGTGGACTCCGCACCGCAGGGCTTTTTTTCACGACGATCCGCGGTGCGCAGTTCCTCGGGTTGTGCGTCGCGGTCGCTGCACTGCTCTGGCTCACGGCGCCTGTAACGTGGGTCCATGTCGCGGCAGCGATTGGCGGGCTGACGTACCTCGGTGTTCCACTCGTTGCGCGCAAGTCACCCGCACACTCTGCAGAGACACTCCTGCTTCGAGGAGCGACCGGCGCTTCTTCACAACAGGCATCTGCTTTCGACACTTCCTCTCCGGCGTTGACCGACCGCGACGCGTCTTTTGCTGACGGCCTCGAGTCGCTCAAGGATATCGAATGGGAGTTGCGTGATACCGAGGCGCGCTATCGTGACCTGCTCGACAGTCAAACCGACATCATTCTCCGTCAGCGGCAGGATGGTAGTCTGCTGTTCGTGAACAGCGCGTTCTGCCGGACATTCGATGTCGAGACCGGCGATGTGCTCGGACGCTCTTTCGTCCCGCACACGCTCGAGAACGGTGAAGAGCATGACCTCGCAGCCGAGACCGGCGGCGAAGGTGCAAGCGCACCGCCTCTTCGCCGACGTTTCACGCAGCGTATTTCAACAGTCGCCGGTCCACGCTGGTTCGTCTGGGAAGAGCAGACCATACGTTCGAGCGAAACCGGCGCGATCGAGACGCAACGCATCGGGCGTGACATCACCGAACAGCGGCGCGTCGAGGCCACGCTGAACGACGCGCGCGCCGACGCGGAAGCAGCCAGCGAGGCGAAATCCCGCTTTCTCGCGATCATGTCTCATGAAATTCGCACGCCCCTTGGCGGGATCATGGGCATGGCCGGCTTGCTCGACCAGACAGACCTGACCCCGGAACAGCAGACATACACCGGTGCACTGACCGAAAGTGCGCGCTCATTGCTCACGATTATTGACGAAATTCTGGACTTTTCGAAGATCGAGGCGGGCAAGACGACGGTCGAAAAACGCGTCTATGATCCGGTCGAGATCATGCAGAGCGTAGCCGAGCTTCTCGCGCCACGTGCGTGGGAGAAAAATCTTGAACTTGGTTGGGATTGCGATCCGTCGCTGGCAAACACGGGCTTCGGTGACCCGCAGCGCGTGCGTCAGATCTTGATGAACCTCGCCGGCAACGCGATCAAGTTCACGCAGTCCGGCGGGGTCCGGCTGTCTTTGCGTTTCGAACACGAGGCGCGCTCCGGCGAGACGCCAACGACGAATGACGCCTTCGGGGCCGCTTTAGGTGACGCTGCGCCGCAGCTTGTATTCCGGATCAACGATACCGGGATCGGTCTCACGTCAGACCAGTGCGAACGGATTTTCACCGAGTTCGAGCAGGCGGATACCACGACGACGCGACGGTTCGGCGGGACGGGGCTCGGCCTTGCGATCAGCCGTCGGCTGGCTCGCTCGATGGGCGGCGACATCGTTGTCGAGACCACAGCTCGCGGTGACGACAGCGACTTTGCTGACACATCATGTGCCGCCGATGACGCTGAGACCACAAAAGACCATGCCGTGCCGATCGACTGTGCTCCGGAGGTCTCAACCTCGTTCTGCCTCACCCTTCCGATGCAGACGTCGGCATCGCTGGCGCGCCCAGAGATCAGTCAGGGAGAAAAACATCGCGTGTTGATCGCGAGCGCGCGCACAATCGAAGCGGCGACCTTGCAATACGCGGTCACGATGCGTGGCTGGGAGTGCGAGGTCACCTCCGCAGAAGATGCGCTGCACGCACTTCGCGCGGCGTGCGCTGATGGGCGACCGTTCGGCTTCGTTGTCGTCGATACGAGTGTGCACCCCGCGCTGCGCAAGCAGTTATGTCGGCGGCTCCAGACCGCGCAGGACACTCCAGGCGCCAGCACAGGCGCGCCGCAGTGCCTTGTCATCATTGAACCGACGGACAAGGAACGACTTGATGATCTGCTCGACGAGGGATTTCACGGCTATCTCATGCGCCCGGTTCGCCCGCGGTCTCTGTTGCGACGGCTGAGCGGTGGTCCTGCCCGCGCCTCGAACGACACCGCTCAGGATCACGCAGAGCACAACCAGAGAAAAAATCCAGACCCCTGCGATCCGGACACGTCCGCCTCATCTCCAGCGCCAGAGAGCCATTCATCAAGCCCTTGTCGCATCCTTCTGGCGGAGGATAATCCAGTGAACGCGCTTCTAGCACGACGGGTCATTGAACGCCTTGGACATGACGTCGTACACGTCGAGAATGGTCGCGAAGCGGTGGAGGCGGTCTCACAGATGCGAAGCGATGACGACACCGCTCCGTTCGATCTTATCCTGATGGATCTTCACATGCCCGAGATGGACGGGATTACCGCGACGCAGGAGATACTCTCCGACTTTGCCGCGATGCGAGCGCATACCAATAACTCCAATCGTCAGGACGCGATGCCGTCGCTGCCGCCGATCATTGCTTTGACGGCGAATGTCTTTGCCGAAGATCAGCAGCGCTG